>NZ_JBHLXE010000001.1:0-921 GCF_042432445.1 Thorsellia kenyensis
TAAATTTAGCAAGGGGATGATTTTAAATGCTGATGAAGCTGGCAAAAGTTTAATCTCCCCCTGCATCTGAGGATACGTCAGCAAAAGCTGAATCGAGTACTCATCCCAAAAAATCACGTGGCCGTAAAGTCATTAATCCCGATTTACCAAGGGAAGAACGTATTATTGATTTAGAAGATAAAACCTGTAAAACATGCTCTAGTGAAATGACGGCTATCGGTGAAGCAATTTCTGAAAAAGTTGATTTTATTCCTGCTAAAATTATTGTCATTCGTACTAAGCGCATTAAGTACACCTGTACTTGCTGTCAAACTTTAGTTGCAACGCCTATGCCTGCAGAAATCATTGATAAAGGCATTCCTACTGATAACCTGCTTGCTGAGATTGTTGCTAAAAAATTCATTTACCACTTGCCTCTTTATAGGCAGCAACAGCTGTTTAAAACAATGGGCGTGGATTTTTCACTCTGCACCTTATCAGATTGGGTAGCTGCAGTGGGAAATGTACTTGCACCTCTCGCTGAAAGACTCAAGACATTACTCCTTGAGCAAGAAGTCATTCATGCTGACGAAACTCGGCTCAATATCTTAGATAATCGGCGAGGAAGCTCTGTTATTCATGGCTACATCTGGGCTTATGCTTCTAGCATACATTCTAATATACCCATCATCTACTATGATTGCACTGACAGTCGTGAGGGTAAAGACGCCCAAAATATATTAAAAACCTTCAAGGGTAAACTTGTCGTGGATGATTACTCTGGCTATAAAGCCCTGTTTGATAAATATGAATCGATTATTGAAGTCGGTTGCTTTACCCATGTCCGTCGTAAGTTTGCTGAAATAGTTAAAGTCACACCGCATCCATTTGCTCAATATTTTATTAATGAAAGTGCTAAACTTTATCAGATTGAGGATAAAT
>NZ_JBHLXE010000002.1:0-33612 GCF_042432445.1 Thorsellia kenyensis
ATTCATATTAAGTATTCTGATCTCTTGATCTTTCAATGTCAAGCATCTTCATCGATCACGGGTATAAATCGATAATTTACAATTAAAAGCACACTACTTTTTTTATACTGTATTTTTTTCCAACATATGGCCGTTAATTCCAATTTTAAACCGCATAAGACTTGATTTTTTTTAATTATCAAACGATAATAACTCAAGGCAATAAAAGCCTCTTCAATGGGGTTCTTATTGGTTCTCTCGCAATGCTACTATGTGAACTCGGTCAGGTCCGGAAGGAAGCAGCCGCAGCATAGAACGTATGTGCCGAGATGCGCTGGTAAGAGCCTCACCAATGCTAAATTTCTCTCAATATAACATTTTTGTTAATCAATCTTTTATTAAGCTCTCTTAGTTGTTGGTGATATTTATTTACGCCTTCTGCATGCAACAATCTACCAAGATTAATCTATTTTCTAAATGAGTAGGTGTTTTATTAAACGTTGAATTTTCACCTTCTTTTTTGTGGGTATAACCCACAATGCCTCAAGCTAAAAATAAATAATACACACAGATAATTGAAAAACAAATTATTCGCATGGGGTTAAGTTGATGATAGCAAGCCCTCCTAATGAGGTTTCTCTGTATTTTTGATTCATATCTTTCCCAGTTTTATACATAGTTTCTATTACATTATCTAATGATACGATGGTCTTTTCATTTCGCTGAATGGCCATTCTTGCTGCATTGATTGCTTTTAATGCGCCCATTGCATTTCTTTCAATGCAGGGCACTTGAACGAGTCCGCCTATCGGATCGCAAGTCATTCCTAACGAATGTTCCATGGCAATTTCTGCGGCGATACAAATTTGCTCGTTGGATGCACCATTCAACGAGGCAAGGCCTGCAGCGGCCATTGAACTAGAGACCCCAATTTCGCCTTGGCATCCAACTTCAGCACCTGAAATAGATGCATTGATTTTATAAAGGTAGCCTACTGCGCCTGCAACCAGTAAGAACTGTAATATTTTTTGTTCATCAAGTGGGCTTACAAATTTGTTGAAATACATCAATACACTAGGAATGACTCCGGCTGCACCATTAGTAGGAGAGGTGACTACTTGTCCGCCATCAGCGTTTTCTTCACTTACTGCAAATGCATATAAATTTACCCAATCCATGACAGCTAATTCATCTTGTTCTTTTTGCTGGCTAAGGTGTTGATGGAGTTTATATGCGCGCCTTTTTACGTTCAGTCCACCGGATAAAACTCCATCTTTATGAATTCCTCTATCCACACATTCACAGATTACTTGCCAAATTTTATTGGCTTTAGCTTTGATCTCAGAGGTAGAATGAAAGCATTGTTCATTTTCATAAATAATCTCGTATAAAGGTTTGTTGTATTTCGAAGCCAAGCTTAATAGCATCGAGGCATTTGTGAATTCGAAAGGGACCTCTGTTTTATTGTTGTTTTTGCTATCATTTAGTTCATGTTCAGTGTAAACAAATCCACCTCCGACAGAATAGTAAGTCACAGAGAATACCTCTATTTCGTTTTGATAGGCTCTAAAGGTTAAGGCATTTTCGTGAAGGGGTAAGCTTTGCTGCATGAATACAATATCTTTAGAATAGTTAAATTCTATATAATGAGATCCATTTATTAGTAGTTTTTCATATTCTTTAGTTTCAGTTAGGAGTTGATTGGCTTTTTTAATGTCTATTTTATCCGGCATAAAACCCATTAGACCAAAGACACAAGCTTTATCGGTATGATGGCCTATTCCAGTTAAGGATAAAGAACCATATAATTCAACGCGCAATTGATTAAAAGCCACTTTGGCGTTGACTATTTCTTGAATGAACCGATATGCAGCAATCATAGGACCATTTGTGTGTGAACTTGAAGGTCCTAACCCTACTTTAAAAATGTCAAAAATGGAGAGCATTTTATTATCCTTTGATGAATGTAGATATGCCAATGAGTCACTAACTAGCTGATTTAAAAAATGAAAGCTTACTGTGACTTTTGTGGGGACGAGTATTATTTAATGTTATTGAATATATAATAAATTAAGTTTTATTAAATACTATAAGTAATTGTTGATTCTGTGAAGAATCGCAATGTATTTTTTATTGTAAATTTGTACTTTTTAGGAAAGGCATGAGTTTTACTAACAAGTATTTCTTGACTGCCTGTTTATACTCATCACTAACATGTTCAAAGTCATGTTTATAATGCGGTGGTAAATGGATCTTTTAGGAAAAAATTACTCTATTGCAAGCATTACAATATAAGACTAAATCTATCAAGGCCTAAAGAAAAAAAGCTCACTAAATTAAAAATAAAATTAATCTAGCGCAATTAAAATAAACTTTTACTTACAATTTGCAATGCTTTATATTGAATTTCTCCCCAATCTGTTATAATTATCATGTCTATATTGGAATAACATCATCCCAGTATCACTAACCATTAATCGAGTTTGTCGATTTTATATCTTTCGCAATTTTCATCATGAGAATTATTTATGAACGCCATAGAAATGAATACAGCAAACCGCTTGAAGACCCTTTCTCTAGGTACTAAGCTTATCGCTACTTTATCTTTTATTGTCACTATAGTTTTGATTATTTTGACAATATCTATTTCTACTTCTACAAGTTCTATTATGAAGCAGCAAGCTAGAGATGATCTGACGGATAGAACACAATTATTGGTTGCAACTATGGGAATTACTGAGGAAAATTTTAAACAAACTGTGCAAAGGTTTTATAACCTCTTTGTTGGCAGTTTTAGTGGTGATTTTTCGGTGGAACCAGATAATTTAGTCATGGTTAATGAAGCTGTTACACCAATCCTTAAGCTCAATGGAGTTATGATTAATAATGATAATAGGATTCCAGATAATTTCTTTAATGTTACAAAATCTGTTGCAACAATTTTTGTTAAAGATGGGAATGATTTTGTTAGAGTGTCGACCTCTTTAAAAAATAAAGAGGGCAAAAGGGTTTTAGGCACTAAGCTTGGGGTAAAACACCCAGCTTATGAAGCTGTAATGCAAGGAAAGGAATATACCGGTGTTGTTGAGCTTTTTGGCGCTAGCTATATGGCTATTTATGGTCCCTTAAAAAATAAAGAGGGTGAAATTATTGGGCTTTATTTCTTAGGGGTGGACAACACGGAATACACTCACTTAATCAAACAGCAAATAACTAGCTTGAAATTAGGCGAAACAGGCTATTTTTATGTGTTGGATGCCTCTAATAAAGAAACTAGAGGTAATTTTATCATTCATCCTAATAGAGAAGGGGATAATACTCTTAATTTGAAAGATGCAGATGGTGTTGAGTTTGTTAAAAATATGCTGGAAGAAAAAAATGGTCATCTAATATATGATTATGATGATCCTGTACTAAACAAATTAGTAACGAAAATGGCGGCATTTAACTACTTAGAGAGCAGAAATTGGTTAGTTGTAGGTGCAATTAATATTGATGAAGTCAATGCGCCAATGAAAAAACAGCAGCAATTATTTATTCTTTTGGGTATTATTTCACTTGTGATCATTGGTATTTTAATGGTTTTATTAATACGCTTTATGATAACGAGACCGCTAAAATATATAATGACACAAACTCATCAGTTAGCTGATGGTGACTTGACAACAAAAATATCGCTTGCTAGACGGGATGAAATTGGAGCCCTTGCCTATAGCCTTAATCGTATTGGGGAAAATTTAAGTCAAGTGATTGGTCGGGTTAAAAATGCAAGTCAGCTAGTAGTTGATGTAGCAGAAAAAATGTATCAAGGTAATCAAACCTTATTAATTCAAACCGAGCAGCAAGTAAAAGCGGTTGAATCTACCGCCAGTGCTTTGCAAGAAATGATGGTAACAGTGAGCCAAAATACAGAAAATGCTCAAAGTTGTGACACAATTACTCAAAAAGCCACACAAATTGCTGAGCAGAGTGGTCAATCTGTTGGCATACTTGTTAACGATATTACTGCAATTCACACTTCTTCACAAAGTATAGTCAATATAGTCGATGTGATTGATGGTATTGCTTTTCAAACACAAATTTTGGCTTTAAATGCGGCTATAGAGGCTGCTAGAGCGGGTGAACAGGGGAGAGGTTTTGCTGTAGTTGCAGGTGAAGTCGGGGCATTAGCGCAACGTTCCTCGAAAGCGGCAAATGAAATCAAATTAATGATTGAAAAAATTGTTTCTCAAATTCAGCATAGCAGTGAGCTCGCAAGCAAAACTGGTACGACTATGGAGTCATTGATAAGCAGTATTAATCATGTTTCATTGGCAATGAGTGATATTGTTACAGCGAGTAAAGAGCAAAATATAGGAATTACTCAGATCAATCACTCTATGACGGAAATAGACAGCAGTGCAGATCGTAATTCTAAATTAGTATCACAAAATAATGAGATGACAGTGACACTTAAAAATCAGGCTGATGATTTAATTACTGAAATTAAAGTCTTTAAAGTTTAAAGAAATCAAATTCGTGCCATCGTCTCATTGTGAAGGCAATGTATATAAATTGAGCCTCTCTTTTCAAAATTAAGTTCTATTTTAGAGAAGAGAGGCTTGAATAGTAAGAAGAGTTTTGGGGGAGGGAGGGAGGTTGTTGATTATTTGACGAGTTTCCAAACTGAACTAGGGACTTTATCATAAAGTTGTTGCATCGTGAGCTCCGCTAATCTGTGATCTGCTGCGGAATAAAATTTTTCAAGTTCATTTTCTGAAAGTTCATATTTATTCTTATCAATCACCTTATCAAGGGTTTCAATAGTCTTACATTTACGTAGTTTTAATAGATATTCTTCTTTTGTCATGAAAAAAGCCTCATGTACTTTTTGTATTTTTGGAAATAAACTCAGTTAAAAGTGGGTGAATTTTAAGCGATAAAATACATTATTCAAAAATATATTTTTGAATAAATAGGTAAACTAAACTTTTTCAACACTTTCAATACTTGCATATTCCTTATTATCTACAATCTCCATAATGAGAAGGATTTTTGTGGGGTTAGCTTTATCTAATGCTTTATGGTAAGCAGATTTATCTAAATATTTTATATGTGTTATTACTTCATCAAGGCTTTTAGCAAGCTTACTGGCTAAATTGATGATTGAAACTTCATTTGGGTATTTGATTTGAAAGTTAACCATAAAACGCTTAAAAAAATTGAGTGACAGATTCAATCGTGCGAGTTGATTATTCAATTTATCTATCGTTTTCGAGTTAAGTTCATCCTTCGGATCTATGTCTGTAAAAAAATTAATTTGTTTAAATGTTTCTTTTATCCAATAAATTAACTGATGAAGATCTTGCATTTTTTTTGTTGTTTCATCCATTATAGTATGTTCCCCTCCATTGTAATCGAAAGATGTCTACAGTTTGTAAAAAGAATATAGCACAAAACATCAAATATTTTCACTTTTCCGAAAAACTTTCCTGAATATTACTTATGATTGCTGGGCGAACTGAAAGATGATGATTCCCACGTAGTTGGCTGCAACCACTTATAGAGTGGATTTATAAAAGCCTCCATGGGTTAACACGACGAGCCTTAGGGGGAAAATCATTTATCTTTTTGTGCTGGATACTGATCGCCGCGTTAATATCGATTTCATGCTCTGTATCGCAAACAGTGCAGACTCAGCCAGGTTTATGCAAGAGCCTTTCAGTTAATTTATGAAAATCATAATTACATCTTTTAGAACTGATGTATCACTGTAGGCTTTTACAATACGAATAGGCATTATAGGTCGTAAAATTCTATGGTAAGGTTGGGCTAGCCTAGAACGATTGCTTCAATTTCATAGCGAATTGAAGCAAAAAATAAACTATAGTAATAGGCAATAGCACAGAATAATAATTCAAGGAGTTGCTGGGCGATGCTTATTTTTATTGTGTAAATTTTAGCCGTTTTTCTTGGCTATACCATATAAAAAACTCTCTACCTAAACAAGTAAATGTGAAATGCCATGTAAAATAGAAAATATGATTATACTGATATAGCTTCTGGAGAAATTCAAATGTAATAATGAGAAAAAAGTAAGAAGAACGGGTGTAAATTAACATAAAACATTATTGGGAGTTATCTTATCGATTTTTTTAAGGAAGTGAGCAAGAGATAGTCCTTATATTCCCACCAGATTGTAATGTGGAATAAGGGCTTTTGCTAATTATCATCAGTTTGGCAATATTAATATTAACGTTTGGTTAAAAAAAGAGATAATTTTCAATTCTCATATAAAAAACCATGGTCAAAAAAAGCCATTGTATTTCACTATTTAATTAATTCCTGAGTTGTCTTCAATATTAAATCGCTTTGTTTTCATTAAGCCACAATGTAAAATAAATACCTTAGAGAAATGTTTTCAATGTCGAAATTGAAATAGTAATAGTAATACCCGACATAACTATTAATTGATAAATGATATGGATTCAATGGTTTATTTTTTTCTCCTATTGAACTTCCAAAATAGAATTAAGTTATTTAGTGCATCAAATGCTTGCTATTACACTATACCTTAGACTAAAGTGTTTTATATAGGCCTGTGCGCTTAAGGGAATTTTGAAAGATTTTAATTAAGAGGTGTAAATGCATTGTCCTTTTTGTCACACTCAAGAAACAAAAGTAATTGATTCTAGATTGGTTGGTGAAGGTTTTCAGGTAAGAAGAAGGCGTCATTGTCAAATTTGTCAGGAGCGATTTACGACATTTGAAACAGCTGAATTGGTGATACCTCACATAGTAAAAAGGGATTCAACACGAGTTCCATTCGATGAAGATAAATTAAGAAGAAGTTTTTTAAAAGCACTGGAGAAAAGGCCTGTTAGTGCGGATGATATTGAAATAGAAATTAACAAAATACTGTCAGTCTTGAGGGGGACAGGAGAGAGGGAAGTTTCCTCAGAATTTGTAGGTGGTTTAGTCATGGATGCACTAAAAGTATTGGACAAAGTCGCCTATATTCGTTTTGCATCTGTATATTTGAGCTTTGAAAATATTCAAGAGTTTACGGATGAAATAGAAAAAATTAAAAACAGCAATTAAAACAGCAAATAATAAAAAATAAGTAAAACAACAAATAATCAAAACAAGTAAAAAAGTAATTAAATAGGGCAACCAAAACCATTTAACAAAGTAGTTGACTACAAAATAAATGAAACACTTAAGTACTGTTTATAGAAAAAATTGAGGTAAAATTACGTCTATATATGGTATAGAATAATGTGAAGCATTATTTTCATCTGGTTTTTGCAGACATAAATATGATTTTAAGGTTTTGATTATCTAGTTACTGAACCATATGAAATAAAAAAATAAATACAATAGGATATCTTATATGAGTAAAAAAATGAATGATTCAAATTCTAAGTTAGCTATAGCGGTTGTAGGCTTAGGAAATATAGGCAAGTTCGCTATTGAAGCAGTTCAGGCCAGTGAAGACATGTATTGTGCAGGTGTCGTAAGAAGACAAGCCAAAGAGGGTGAGCGCCTAAATGATTTTGATTTGCCTGTTGTTGATGCCATTGAAAAATTGGGTCACGTTGATGTTGCCTTGTTGTGTGTTCCTTCTCGTCAAGTGCGGGCCCAGGCGGAGTTCTATCTTGCCAAAGGCATTAATACAGTAGACAGTTTTGATATCCATGAAGATATTCTTGAATTAAAAACGAGTTTAACTGAAGTTGCTCAAAAACATGGTAAAGTTGCCGTTGTTGCTTCTGGTTGGGATCCTGGTACTGATTCAATGATGAGAGCCATGATGCTAATTATGGCGCCTAAGGGAATTACATCGACCAATTTTGGACCTGGGATGAGTATGGGGCATAGCGTTGCTGCGAAAAGTATTCCGGGTGTTAAAGATGCCCTTTCAATGACCATCCCTTTAGGTACAGGAATACATCGTAGGATGGTTTATATTGAATTAGATGATGGAGCTAATGAATCCGAGGTGATAAGAGCAATTAAAGCAGACAGTTATTTTTCAACTTCAGAAACTCACATAAAAGTAGTTGATGATATTAATGCACTTAAAGATATGGGGCATGGGGTTCAGATGCTTCATAAGGGTGTCTCTGGCGCAACACATAATCAACAATTTATGTTTGACATGAGAATTAATAATCCAGCGCTCACATCTCAAATCATGGTCAGTGCGGCAAGAGCGAGTGTTCGTCAGCAAGCAGGGGCATACACTATGATAGAAATCCCACCTGTTGATTATCTTGCAGGATGCAGGTCAGATTGGATTAAAAAATTAGTTTGATATAGATTCTGCGTCGAGGGGTAGTTTTTTTGTTACTGATTTATTGTGGCAATATTTTCTGAAAAGATAAAGATGGGTGAGGTTTAAATGAGTTCAGGACTGGGGCGTCTTATTTCTCTTCTAGAGTTAACGACAAATGATTTTAAAGATTTCGAGGGAAGGCCGTTAGACTTAGGATTGAGACAGCTTTATGGTGGACTCATTTTTGCACAAGCCATCAGTGCTGCTGTGCAATCGCAAAATAAATGGTGTGATCTAAAATCTTTAACTTATGCAAGTGCTATGTTTTTAAATCCAGGAGATACTAAGCACTTAATTTGTTATGAAGTTGAAATAATAAAAAAGGGTAAAAGTTTTGATTTTATACAGGTAAAGGCTATTCAAAATCAGGTTGAACTAATGCGCCTGCAGGCAAATTTTCATAAAGAAGAAAAAGGTTTTGCCCATCAAATACCTAAGCTGGCTTCTATAACGCCTCCTGAAGAGCTAATAAGCGAATATGAACTCATTAAACAAATGTCCCATTTAATTCCTGATAGTATAAAAGCGTATTGGCTTGCTGAACCGGCATTTGATATTAGGCCCTTGAAACCATTGAATCCCTTTAGAGGCAGCAATGAGGAACCTAACCACATTTCGTGGTTTAAACTTTTTGACTCAAAGACTCAATTAAATCCTTTTTTATGTTATGCTTTGCTTGCTTATATCTCTGATCATAATTTGTTGCCTTGTGCCTTAAGGCCACATAATAAAGGTTTTTTAGAAAAAGATATGCAAGTGGCTACAATCAACCATACAATTTGGTTCCATTCATTACCCAATCTAAATGAGTGGGAAGTGTTTAGTATTGAGAGTTCTGTTGCGAAAAATGCGCTTGCTCTGTCAAACGGACATTTTTTTGATACAATGGGGCAGTTGGTTGCGACAGTTACTCAAGAGGGACTTATTCGGCAACATGAGAGTCATTAAAATAGTTAGATATAATAATTTAGGTGCCTAATGGTTTTAGTTATCGATAATTTTGACTCATTTACCTATAACATTGTTCAATATTTACAAAAATTGAACTCAGTAGTATTAGTGAAAAGAAACAACAGTATTAGTTTAGACGAAATAGCAGCACTTAATCCTAAACATATTGTTATTTCTCCTGGACCTAACACACCAAATGAGGCGGGTATTTCTCTTGAAGTGATTAGACAATTTTACGGTAAAATACCTATATTAGGTGTTTGTTTGGGACATCAAGCGATAGCTGCCGCTTTCGGTGCTAATATAGTTAGAGCAAAACAGCCTATTCATGGTAAAACCAGTGTAATTACTCACTCTGCTCAAGGTGTATTTTCGAATTTACCTAAAAAATTCCAAGTAACTCGTTATCACTCATTGGTAATTGCTGAAAAGACCCTACCGGAAGATTTTATTATAACGGCCTGGACAGAAGATGCAGAGGGTAATTTAGACGAAATTATGGGTATTAAGCATAAGCAGTTTGCTTTAGAAGGTGTGCAGTTTCATCCTGAAAGTATTTTGAGTGAGCATGGTTTGACAATTTTTAACAATTTTCTTGGTAGTCATTAAAGTTTCCTCTTAACATGCTAGGGCTAATTAAAATAATATAGAGAATATAAAGGACATAAAAATGAATTTTAAGCATCAATTATTAAAAAAGAGGGTTAAAAATCTTTTAATGTCTTTAATATTATTAGGTGTTGCATCTCCGGTTATGTCAAATACGCAATATCAAGAAGAATTAGCTGATTTTCAAGCGTCATTATTCTTTTTACGTTTTGAATGTGGAATAGAACTTTCAGAAGAACAATCTCAAGCTGTAACGCTCAATTATGTATATCAAAGAAGATTGTTTGTTGATTATGTAGATACGAATGCCCAAGAAAAACTGAACGTCGAGCGTTATCGTGATTTGTTATCTATTGATGTTCCTAAGAGCGATAAATGCAAGGCCCTTCATACCGCTTTCGAACCCTCTTTGGCGGCAGTCAAGAATATGGAGACGTCCCGTCCTCCTGAGTCTACAGAACAAAAAAAATAGTGGCATAATGTATTTAATAGTTTTGTTGTAGCAGAATTGAATTTTGCAAAAGAGACTGTATCTAGCCCTTAGGCATAAATTTTTTATTCCTAGTTGTTTTGTCGTGTTGAAAAAAGTTGTCATACGCTTATGACGATATTCGCTACAATGTTATCCTTAGATAAAATCACCTCATTGAACATGAAAACAGGTGCTCATTTTGCTGAATCGCACAAAATAGTCCACTAGGCTTTCGTTCAATACATTTGCTTTCTATTTCATTATTAAGAATAAATCCAGAAAGGACACACATTAAAAAGACGCAATTTCTTTCGTGACTGATATCTTGACTATTTTTCATGTTATACTATTAAGATTGAAAATGACAAGCCTATAAATTCGCTTTATCTTTCGCAATTACATGGCTTCGGGCCCTGAACTTATTTGTATGGGTTAGTTAATTCGAGTTTAATTGAGCTTTTGCATAAAAAACGAATTATGAGTATTACACGCCACGACAGATTTGCGCCAGCAAGGTGATGTGGTAAAAATCCCCTTGGCTTAGAGAGGGGAGGATGCTAATTATGAATAAATATGTACTAATTTATTTTTATCCACCCATTTTATTAAGGATACTTGTGTTATGAAACCATCATTCAGCATTTTATCAACAGTTATTTTTTCTTTAAGTGCAATTGCATTGGTTGGCTGTTCTTCTTTTGAACGTAATCCACCGCCTTCACCTTCTTCTGTTGTTTTATTTGATAGTCAGCAACAACTTCAAGGGATTAACCATGAAGTTTTAGGGCCAATTTCAGGTGCCGCTTGCCAAATCTCTATCAATGATCCTCTTGTCACTGTACGTCAAGCAGAATCTCAAATACAACGTCAAGCGCAGCGCAGTGGTGCGAATGCGGTATTAATTGAAAATTGTGAAATCATTCAAAATGTACCAGGGTGTGTAAGACAAACCGTATGCAAAGGCCAAGCCATCAAATTCACTCCAATTAATTAATATTAATGAATCAATCAACGCCTATTGAGTCATCTTATCAAGTTGTGCCTATTGGTAAGGTGATAAGTCCATTTAAGCAAAAATTTACCGTGCCTAGGCAACCTAGGCTTTTATCGCTGGCTAAAGGATACATTGAACTTTTTAAGCCTTTTGATGATCTGCACGCACTTTCTTCACTTGCAGATTTTAGTCATATTTGGGTCCTTTTTTGGTTTCATCTCAATCCAGAAAATAAGTCTGCGAGTTTTGAACAGTATAAATGGCAGCCTATGGTCAGACCTCCGAGATTGGGAGGCAAAGAAAAAGTAGGTGTTTTTGCTAGTCGTTCACCTTTCAGACCTAACCCTATAGGTATGTCAGTGTATAAATTAGATGGAATAGAAAAAAATAGCAAAGGGATTAAAATACACATTAACGGTATCGATGTCGTTGATGGCACGCCTGTCATTGATATTAAACCCTATATTCCATTTAGTGATAGTGTCACTGATGCGAAAGGCGGATTTGCACAAGATATCCCAGTCATGCCTTTTAATGTCATTTTTTCAGATAAGGCACTCGCCGAACTCTATCATTTGGCTAAGAACCAAGGTCACTCAGAATCCTATGCAAAAGAAGTAGAACAATTTATTTTGCAAGTTTTATCACAAGATGCAAGGCCGTCATACCATCAAAATAAAATGAATGTAGATATGTCAAAAAAACAATATGGCGTCGATTTATTGGAGTATAATATTAAGTGGTTGTTAGATGAAAATCAGGTCATAATTACTGATGTTTCGCTGACTAAAAACAGATAATACAGTATATTAGGATGTTGACATGACAGCTCAATTGATAAGTGGAAAGCAAGTTTCTCAAGACATTAGACAAACAGTCAGAAAACAAGTAGAAGAGAGAAGAATAAATGGATTGAGGATTCCTGGCTTAGCCGTTGTTTTAGTGGGTGATGACCCTGCTTCAGCTATTTACGTCAATAGTAAAGAAAATGCATGCAAAGAAGTTGGATTTCACTCTGAAGCCTTTCATTTACCAAAAGAAACCAGCGAACAAGAACTATTAGCCTTAATTGATAAATTAAATGAAGATAAAGCAATTGATGGCATATTAGTTCAACTCCCACTACCAAAGCATATTGATAGCACTTTAGTGTTAGAGCGTATATTACCTAATAAAGATGTTGATGGTTTCCATCCTTATAATGTTGGACGTTTATGCCAGCGTATACCGAAGCTAAGAGCATGTACTCCTAAAGGAATAATGACACTTCTTAATTCAACAGGCACGGATATTCGTGGTAAACATGCTGTAATTGTTGGGGCATCGAATATTGTAGGGCGTCCAATGAGTTTAGAGCTTTTACTTGCAGGATGCACAACGACTGTAACACACCGCTTTACTCAAGATCTCTCATTTTTTGTCAAGCAAGCAGATATCTTAGTCGTAGCAGTAGGAAAAGCGCATTTTATTCCAACAGAGTGGATAAAACCTGGAGCAATAGTCATTGATGTTGGTATTAATCGCCTAGATGACGGACGGGTCGTAGGTGACGTTGATTTTACAACAGCAAAAGATGTCGCAAGTTTCATCACTCCCGTTCCTGGTGGCGTTGGGCCGATGACTGTAGCGAGCCTAATTGAAAATACACTTGAGGCATGCATAGAAAATTCCAAAAACGATGGAATATAATATCTATATAGGTAATGTGTGATCTATAGTGATTTTTTTGCGTACATATTTAAAAAAACTGCCAACAATAACATTGATTGGCAGTTTGACGTGTGATTAAAAACAATGATTTATTTTGTTCTTCTTGCTTTAACTGCATCGGCTAATTGATAAAGAACTTTTTCCGTATCTTCCCATCCAATACATCCATCAGTAATGCTTTGACCGTAAACTAAAGTTTTACCTTCAACACAATCCTGGCGACCTTCTACTAGATGACTTTCAATCATAATTCCAGTGATAGCAGTTTCGCCTTTCGCAATTTGATTTGACACATCAGATGCAACATCCATTTGTTTTTTAAATTGTTTTGAGCTATTTGCGTGACTGAAATCAATCATTAAATAAGGTGGTAATTTGGCTTTGATTAAGCTTTCCTTAACTGATTGAACATGCTGCGAGTCATAATTAGGTGTTTTACCTCCACGTAAAATAACATGGCAGTCTGGATTACCAGCTGTGGTTACAACAGCTGAATGCCCCATTTTAGTTACAGAAAGAAAACAGTGTGAAGCGCTGGCAGACATCAAAGCATCTACTGCAACTTGAATCGTCCCATCTGTACCATTTTTAAAGCCTACTGGGCAGGAAAGACCAGAAGCGAGCTCACGGTGAACTTGAGACTCAGTCGTACGCGCACCAATTGCGCCCCAGCTCATCAAATCGGCTACATATTGGGGGGTAATCATATCTAAAAATTCGCCCGCAGTTGGCATGCCAAGCGTATTTATGTGTAAAAGTAACTCTCTACCTAACTGAATCCCTTTATTGATTTGAAAACTATTGTCCATGTATGGGTCGTTGATTAAACCTTTCCAACCCACAGTGGTTCTTGGTTTTTCAAAATAGACTCGCATAACAATTTCAAGTTCATCTTTTAGTGTATTGCGAAGTGCTAATAATTTTTCCGCATATTCTTTAGCCGCATCGATGTCATGAATTGAGCATGGGCCGATGACAACCAAAAGTCTGTCGTCTTTACCATTGATTATATGGCTTATGGATTGTCTGGTTTTTTTTACAAGGTTGGCTACATCCCCATCTGTAGGAAATTTTTCTAGTATTTGGTAAGGGGGCAGTAATTCTTCGATTTTTTTTACTCTCTCATCATCATTGTGGAACTGTTTCATTTAAAAGCCTATTGTTAATACAAAAATTAAATAAACACTACTCACGTTTTAAAAAGTGAGTAGTGGGAAGAAATGGATTACTCAAGCCATTCGGTATGAAAAACACCTGGTTTATCAATACGCTTGTAGGTATGAGCTCCAAAGAAATCTCTTTGAGCTTGAATTAAGTTAGCAGGTAATACAGCAGAACGATAACTGTCATAATAAGTGATTGCTGCACAGAAAGTAGGAACAGGGATACCATGCTGCACAGCATAAGCAACAACATCACGTAAGGCCTGTTGGTAATCATGGGCAATCGTTTTAAAATAAGGTGCTAAAAATAGATTTGTTAAACCAGGATTTTCTTGGTATGCATCAGTGATTTTTTGTAGGAATTGCGCTCTAATAATACATCCTGCACGGAATATTTTAGCAATTTCACCGTAGTTAAGTGCCCAATTATGTTCATCAGAGGCCGCACGTAACTGATGGAAGCCTTGTGCATAAGACACAATTTTGCCAAGGTAAAGTGCTCTTCTGACTTTTTCAATGAATTCAGCTTTATCTCCATTAAATGCAGCTTTAGTTGGACCAGCAAGAACTTTAGACGCTTCGACACGCTCTTGTTTCATTGAAGAGATATAGCGAGCGAAGACTGACTCTGTAATAAGAGTTAGAGGAATTCCTAGATCCAAAGCACTTTGGCTTGTCCATTTACCTGTGCCTTTATTTGCTGCTTCATCTAAAATGACATCAACAAGATAGTTTCCTTCATCGTCTTTCTTAGTAAAAATTTGCGCGGTAATTTCAATTAAATAGCTGCTGAGTTCACCTGCATTCCACTCATGGAAAGTTTTAGCCATTGAATCATTATCAAGATCTAGTGCATGTTTTAGTAAGCTATAAGCTTCGGCAATAAGTTGCATATCCCCATACTCAATGCCGTTGTGTACCATTTTGACATAATGACCTGCGCCATCAGGGCCAATATAAGTTACGCAAGCTTCATTACCTACTTTAGCTGCAATTTCATGTAAAATTGGAGCAACTAATTCATAAGCTGCTTTTTGCCCGCCAGGCATGATAGAAGGACCTTTTAATGCACCTTCCTCACCACCAGATACGCCTGTTCCAATGAAATTGAAACCTTGCTCTGAAAGTTCTTTATTTCTTCTGATGGTATCTAAAAAGAAAGTGTTTCCGCCATCAATTAAAATATCCCCTTTGTCTAAAAAAGGCGTTAATGAGGCGATAGTTTTATCAGTCGCTTCACCCGCTTTAACCATCAATAGTATGCGACGAGGCTTTTCAAGCGATTGAACGAATTCTTCTGCTGTATAATAGGGGATCAATTTTTTATCTGGATTGTCTTGTATGACCTCATCTGTTTTGTCTGCAGAACGATTATAAATAGAGACACTATACCCACGGCTTTCAATGTTTAGGGCAAGATTACGGCCCATTACGGCCATACCGACAACACCAATTTGTTGTTTAGACATGCAAGACTCCTAGAGTTTATTTAAAATGAATAAGTTAAATGAGAATAATTTACAGAGTTTTCTAAATTTAGGGAGGCATTTTAAAACCCATCGTTCCCATTTCGGGAAGTTATTTTACACGATTTTATTGATTTTGCACTTGTAAAACTCTAAAGTACTTAAATAATGTAACGACTTAATAGGGCTATTGAACTATTAAAAAAATTATTCATATAACTATCACATTGCTTTGTTATTTTTGTCACAGAAAGTTTTATAAAAAGCAATTATAATCGCGTCAATGTAACTCTTTTTACAGTCGTATCGGATATTCTTTAACTTCTGGAGACTAAGTAATTTTGCATTAAAAATCTATTTTTAGAGTAGAATAGTGCAATGAGGAGGTATGAGGCTGTGTGGCTTAATGGGCAGACAAGTATTAGAGGAATTTAGTCGTGCTTGAAAGGTCTTTTTTTTGGCAAAACACAAGTCGGTATCTCTCTTGATGAAAACTATTTTGGGTATTATTTATTAAAAGTAATTAATTAAGTCAATATGTAAATCACAAAGCATTAATAACAAAGCATTAATAACAAAGGATTAACAACAAAGGAATAAACAGCAAAGGACAGAATGCAAAAAAGGATTTAAAAATGTTAGAGCAATTTTATTTCATTTTAACAGGAAACGTTCATGACTAAATTAAAAAAACGCAAATTAATCACAACACTTGCTGTCTCTTTAGGTGTTTCATTGTTACCCCATGCAGTTTTAGCCTATGAAAAGGATAAAACATACCATTTTACCATCATCCATACTAACGATCACCATGGCAGTGCTTGGGCTAATGATAAAGGGGAAATGGGATTGGCGGCTCGTATGACAGTGATTAACTCAATTAAAAAAGAAATTGAGGCCAAAGGTGGAAGTGTGCTTATTTTAGATGCGGGTGATATTAATACCGGTGTACCAGAATCTGATCTTTTAATGGCTGAACCGGATATTAAAGGTATGAATCTGATAGGCTATGAAGCAATGACTATTGGTAATCATGAATTTGATAATCCCAAGGAAGTACTTGATAAACAACAATCTTGGGCAGAGTTTCCTTTTTTATCTGCTAATATTTATGATAAAAAATCAGGTGACAGAGTTTTTAAACCGTTTGAAATTTTTGATAAACAAGGATTAAAGATAGCTGTTGTTGGGTTGACAACTGAAGATACAGCTAAGGTAGGAAATCCTTTAATCGTTGGGGATTATGAGTTTAAAAAACCAGTAGAAGAAGCACCGAAAGTGCTAAAAGAGCTAGAGTCTTATACCCCCGATATCACAATCGCATTAAGTCATCAAGGCTATTATGAAAACGGTAATTTTGGTTCAAATGCCCCTGGTGATGTGACAATGGCTAGAACACTTGAATCAGGTAGTTTTGATTTCATCATTGGTGGACACTCGCATGATGCGGTCTGCATGCTTTCTGAAAATAAACTTAACATGACTTATAATCCGACTGATGAATGTCAGCCTGATTTTCAAAATGGTTCATGGATAATGCAGACTCTTGATCTAGGAAAATATGTTGGTCGCGCAGACATTAGTTTCTTAAATGGCAATATTACTTTAGATAAGTATGAATTAATCCCTGTTAATCTCACAGAAAAAGTTAAAAATGAAGCGGGTGACACTTCGTATGTTGTAGTGGGAGAAACAGTTAAACCTGCCAAAGAGATGGTCGAACTGCTTACCCCTTATTATGAAAAAGGCCAAGAAAAGCTCGCTGTTAAGGTCGGGGAAGTTGACAATCGTTTAGAAGGCGAAAGAGATAAAGTCCGATTTGGTCAAACAAACCTTGGCCAACTTCTTCTGAATTCTTTAACTGAAAGGACCAATGCCGATGTTGCGGTATTAGGAGGGGGTGGTATACGAGCCTCAATTGATGCTGGAAATATTACGTATAAAGATATTTTGAAAGTTCAGCCTTTCGGTAATACAGTTGTTTATATTGACTTTACTGGCAAAGAACTTAAGGAATACTTAGCTGTTGCAGCGTCTAAAAAAACAGACTCTGGTGCTTATGCGCATTTCTCTAATGTAAGTTTCAAAATTAATCCAGAGGGTACATTGTCTGATGTGACAGTGAAAGGCGAACCTTTAGATGAAACTAAGCTATATCGTCTAGCAACACTTAACTTTATTTCTTCAGGTGGTGATGGATATCCAGTCATCAGTGATAAAAGTGGGTTTGTCGATACAGGATTCGTTGATGCGGAAGTTTTAAAAGCTTATGTGGAAAAGCACTCTCCACTAAAAGCAAGCGAGCTTGAACCTAAATTTATGCACCAACCCCTCTAATCTTAGCCTTTTTTAAGTTATAAATAGCAAAAAAAAGTCCCCTCAATGGAATACACGAGGGGACAATTACAGTTAAAGAGTCAATGTCTGATACTGAGCTATTACGGTTTTATTGCACTGTATAGAAGAATCCCCTTAAGAAACTAATTATTTATAGATGAAAATCAATTATGAGACCATCGAAATTATTTTCACTAAGCAATTAAATTTTTTAAATAGAATTGCGGTTCAATGCAATTTTTTGAGATAATACAGGATTATTGATTTTTCACGCATTTTTATTTTGTTTTTGTCTTAAGGAAAAATTATGATTGTAAGATATTCGAAAATAATATTTTGTTTGTGTATCGCACTTTTTGCCTTTATGGTTGCTTTTGGTAATATTACTGATTACAACTCAAATTTTGAGTTTGTTAAACACGTGTTAAGCATGGACACCACCTTTGAAGGAAATGTCTTGATGTACCGGTCTATTACTAATCCCACATTGTGGACCGTAGGTTATTGGGGCATTATTTTCGGCGAGGCATTAACTTCCCTTTTGTTCTTTATCGCGACGTGGCAGCTATTTCGCCATAGAAATGCGAGTACCAAAGTATTCTCTAAAGGAAAAAATTATGTAGTACTTGGTGCTACAGTAGCTTTTTTAGTCTGGTATCTGGGTTTTATGGTCATCGGTGGTGAATGGTTTGCAATGTGGCAATCTAAAATTTGGAATGGACAGCAAGCAGCCTACCGTTTCTACACTTCAATATTATTAGTATTAATTTATGTAATGCAGTCGAATGATTCTATAGAAGAGTCGCAATAGAGTTAAATTGTATTTTTAATGAGGATAAGTTAACGCCTCAATTGAAATATAAATTAACACTCGCTTTTTATTCATTGATAACTGATTATAGGGTATATTGTTTTTTATTATCAGTTTTGATGCTTCATGACAATTCTAAAAATTATGCTCCAGCGATTATTTATTTTATTGAAGATGCTTAGTAGGAATCCCTTTGTTTTAGCTGGAGGGTGTCAAGAACCATTAATTTCTACTATCATTTAAGTGTAATTCATTACGTATTATTCGCAAAATAATTCCCATAGCACGATTTAAATCATCATACTATAATAATTGAATTTCATTCTTTAAAGAATCTAACTTCCCACTTATCGGACATTAAAGTTGGGGCATGTTTTGATCTATATTCGTGCTATGTATTTATTATACAAATGGAAACCTAATCAATGACACCTACTCCAACCTCTCGCTTTTTTGTTTTTAAAACAGTCATGCCTTTTTTAATGCAAGAAAAGGTTCTAGTCATGTGTTGGCTATTAGCGCTTATAGGATCTTCAAGTGCTACTTTGATGATTCCTAATGCTATTCGGGAAATGATTGATCATGGGTTTAATGAAACTAATCAAGTAAATCGTGTATTTTTAGGCCTTTTTTTGGTTGCAATTTTTTTGGCCATAGCGACGGCCTTAAGATTTTTCTTTGTCTCCTTACTCGGAGAAAAAATAGTACTAAGTCTTAGAGAAAAACTCTATAGTCATCTAATTAAATTAGATATGACCTTTCATCACAGCAATCAAAGTTCAGAATTAGTTTCAAGACTTGCTGCCGATACTGAACTTATTCGAAGTGTAATCGCGTCAAGTATGTCTGTTGCCCTAAGGAGCCTTATTACTTTTTTAGGTAGTTTAATATTGATGATATACACAGAACCTAAATTGGCTACATTAACTATTATCAGCATTCCCATAGCAGTTGTTCCCATAATATTGGGAGCCAAAAGAATCAGACAAAAATCTAAAACGAATCAAGATGAAGTGGCAGCTGCCAATCAATATGCGGCGCAAACACTTGGTGCTATCTATACAGTTCAAGCATTCTGTCAGGAAAATAATGCCATAAATCAATTCAGTGCTGCATTAACCAATACGTTTAACGCCGCTAAAATCAGAATTTTTTCTCAGAGCATAGTAACATTATTAGCAATTAATCTAATATTCGGAGCTATTGTATTTGTCTTATGGTTAGGAGCTAAAGATGTAATTAATGGACAATTGTCTCCTGGAAGTTTAGGTCAATTTGTTATGTATTCATTATTAGCAGGCACTTCGGTCGCATCCTTATCTGAAATGATGAATGAACTTCAAAAAGCGTCTGGAGGAATGCAAAGGATTGCTGAATTATTTAGTGTAAACTCCGATCTAACTTCGTTTCCCTTAGTTGATGCGAAAAAAAATTCTGATACTTTAGCAATAGAATTTAATCAAGTTTCTTTCGCGTACCCTATTTATCCGGATAAAATCATTTTAAATTCAATTGATTTAAGCATTAAGAAAGGTGAAACTATCGCAATAGTTGGTCAATCTGGTGCGGGAAAAAGTTCATTATTTCACTTGCTACTTAGATTTTATGATCCTACCAAAGGTACAATTTGTTTAAATGGAATGGATATTAAACAGCTTAGCTTAACTCAATTAAGAAAAAATTTCGCTGTAGTTTCGCAAGCACCAGATCTTTTTGCTTCTAGTGTAAAGGATAATATTGCATTTGGTAATCCTGACGCATCCTTTGAGGAAATTGTTTCTGTCGCTAAAGCAGCAGAGGCTTTTGATTTCATAAGTTCTCTACCCAATGGATTTGATACTCAAATCGGTGAGCGTGGTACACAATTATCTGGGGGACAACAACAAAGAATTGCTATCGCAAGAGCAATGTTAAAAAATGCACCTATTCTTCTCCTAGATGAAGCGACAAGTGCACTCGATGCTCAAAGTGAATATTTAGTGCAACAAGGACTCGATCGTTTGATGGAACATAAAACAACAATAATTATTGCACATAGGTTATCTACTATACAAAATGCAGATAAAATAATAGTTTTAGATAAAGGTCTAATTGTTGAACAAGGCATTCCGAAAGAACTACTAGAAAGAAAAGGTGTATATGCTCAGTTAACTCAGCTACAAATAAACCAATCGATTCAGTAATAGAATTATTATCTTGCGTTGAACGTTTAGCTTTTGAAAGATCAGCAAGCAAGATTGGCCACCGTATCAATTGGGATAGTTGTTAATAATTTTATAGTACACTATGCTGGTGTTAAGAAATAAGTGCAACAGAATCTGCATAAAAAACGTCATTTGCTGATTGCCCACCTAGTATTCTTCTTGGTGTATTATTTATCTCATTTACCATCTTTCTTATGCTCTTTTTGGATATGCTTCCCAATCTTGTTTTCTTTTGATAATAGCGCCTGAGCCAGCCGTTAATATTCTCATTTATGCCCCTTTACCAACTACAATTGGTTGGGGTTGAGTTTTTAAAGTACGGCTCCCCAGCTGTCACACTAGTCTTCCTTTAACATTTAAAGAATCGAGGACATTAAAATGGCAACAATCAGTCAAGAAATTAAACAGCAGATCACTTCTAGATTAATCAATCACAACTATGATAGCATCATGGCACTATCAAGAGAGTTTGGGGTTTCCAAATCTTTTTTATACAAGTTAGACCAAGAAATCCACGAGAGTGAGTCAGAAGTGATGAAATCATCCATGCAACAAAGTAAACATAAAGCAAAGATTAACACAGCGACAACAATTAAGAGTGCAACTCAGCAAGTTGAAATTTTTGCTGCTACATCTGCTTTGAATGAAGATGAACTTCGTCGATATTGCAGAGAGCATAGCCTTGATATTGAAGAAGTTAAATTGATTAAATCAGCACTCATTCAAGGCTTGTTAAATCAGCAACAACAAGAAGTAACGATTAAAAAACAGCTAATTGAACAAAACAAAGAAACCGATAAACTGAGGAAAGAAGTCGCTCGCAAAGAGAAAGCGCTGGCAGAAACGGCTGCTTTACTGGTGCTATCAAAAAAGGCCCGCGCCATTTGGGGGGAAACACTGAAAGACTAGTTATTCCAGAAGTTCGTCAAATGGCTGTTACCTTGATAGATGAGGCTATCACGTCAGGCGCAAGGCTTTATCAAGCTTGTGATGTTTTATTTATTCACCCTAAAACTTATCGAAGTTGGAAATCTTCAATCAATACATTTAATTATACTGAAGATGCGCGTGCGGAGGCAAACCGTAAACGCACCTATGGGCATGCACTCTCTCAAGAAGAAAGGCAACGGATTATTGATATCTGCTTAAGCGACAGATTTTTAAAGCTATCGCCTGAACAAATAGTGCCTATTTTAGCAGATGAAGGTATTTATTTAGCATCACAATCAACATTTTACCGAATATTGAAAGAGGAAAAGCTCTTAAGAAGTCGTAAAAAGAAAACACAAAATAGGACACCACAACCGCTCAGAACACATATAGCTAAAGCGCCTAATCAGCTTTGGACATGGGAGACATCCGCACACGCGGCGGATTTAATACAAAAGGCAGTAAATACGCATAGAATTCATAAAGATCAATTAGTATTACATAGTGATAATGGTTCTCCTATGAAAGGCAAAACCATGATAGCCAAATTAGATAGTTTAGGTGTGATGTCTTCATTTAGCCGACCTGGTGTGAGTAATGATAACGCTTATTCTGAGAGCTTGTTTGGTAGCGACGGCTGTCAAGCGACTTTTCCCTTTTTATCTAATAAATGTGTGTTTTTTCATGTGTTAGATTGTGATTCTTAACTGGGTTTAAGATCACAATATTAATCCTATCCCAATCATACGATAGTTCTCAAGCTCGTTTTTTATGCAACTCTGATTCTAAGTGTTTGATTTGGAAGTAAGGGATAAGACCTGATGTAAACATCTCAGTTTCTTTATCTCGTTTAGTATTAGATCTCCCACAATTTTTCGAAATAAATATGAAGATTTCATCTAATAATCTCATGTCTTGCTCATCGGAATTTAGGTAATTCATTAATTTGGGAAACCAGCACAAGCTGCTTCGACAGGTTTTCTGTGTTGAGATAATTGTTTGCCATAAAATACAGACTGATAACGCAACGTAACGTTTTACTATCAAAGTCAAAATGCTTGCCCATATAAGCGTTTTAACAATATTGGCATTTCCTGTATTGACTTTCTTAAGACTGCAAAACGACTTTAATTCTTTGAAAAATAATTCGATTTGCCATCTTAAACCATAAAGTGATAGTACTTTATTACCCTTAAATTGGTCCCTGTCTAGGTTTGTAATTAGGTAACCTTTACCCTTTCTTTTTCTATCATAAAACTGAATGATTCGAAGCGGGGTATTTGTTTTTGCCCACTTTACATCCATATCAACAAAATCATGATTTTTAGTTTTTAATTCCTTTAATTTCATTTCTTTATGAGAAAGTTTTGTGCCCATTTTATTGTATTTTGCTACAACAAGAGGATTGATGTTTGCTTTGGCTCTAACAATAAAAAAACCACCAGATTTGCTTATTTTTTCAAGGTAACCGATATCAAAATACCCTGCATCCATCATTACTAAAGTTTCTTTTAGTCCTTTTTCAGAAGGTCTATAGTTTTTCTCACTTTCTTTATCTGCATCAAGCGCAATATAATTAGCCACGCCTTTCACTAAATCCATAGTTAAATGACACTCTATTGCTGCAGGTGCCGTTTTTGTAAAGCGACCAGAAATTCCTCTGTTAAACGAGGATTTAAGGTTAAAGAGGAATCGTCATGTAAAAATATGTTTTTAAAAGGAGTTTCTTTAGGTAACGCTTGCTTAAAAGGCGCAAGAAAGAGCACTTTAGTTGCTTCTTCAACCATGGTTTGTATAAATTTGGTACATTCCGCCTTTTTAATTTGATTATGAAAAGGTTTGTATTGACTTGCCTCTTGTTCACTATGCATTTTTCTCAAAATATCTGCTAGGTTAGCATGATCTTTCAAACTAAGTATTTGAATTAAAGCACTGAAAAACTTCTCTGGTTGCAGCAACCGCATACGCGGCATAAACCTAGTTTTTCTTGCAAATTCTCTAATTGAAACTTTATCAAAAAATGATTCAAGTGGACTCGAAAATGTGGTAAATTTATTAGCCATAGGAACCTCTTTTATGAAAATTTGTTTTATTGAGAAACTACATTTGATCATAAAATTGGTTCTTTTTCAATTTTTTTGCTAAAAAATTGAGCCTAAATCCCCATAAAAATCAATTCACTAAAGATTTGATCTTAAAGCAATAACTTATAAGATCCATCGAATGAATTGAGTATTTAGAAATGAGCACTTCAATATGAACACAGGTGTCTATATCAATGACAGAGAGGCTTGTTCTAAAGCGTCTGATGGCGTTTCTGCTGCGGCGTTTCCTGATCCTTGTTGGACTCCACCTGCGCCACCTGTGGTTGTACCTTATCCCAATACATCCCGATCAAGTACATTGTCTAACGATACAACGACTGTATTTATCTGTAATAGCATGGTTGCCAAAGAAGATCGTTCTTTTTTTGCTACCAGTACAGGTAATGAAGGTGCGACTCAAGGGATGTCTAAAGGCTTGATGACAGGTGTTATAAAAGGTAAATCATATTTTCAGTCTTGGTCCCCGAATGTCCGATTTGAAGGAAGAGGCGTGCCTCGCCATTTAGACATTATGGGGCATAATCAAAGGTCTTTTGCTTCTAATACGCCATTATTTCCGTATGTATCAACTGGAATTTTTGATAAAGACGAATGTGAAAAAGAACGTAAGAAGATTGAACGAGAATGTGCTAAAGATGAGGATAAATCTGAAGAAAAACGCTTTTTAGGTAACAAAAGAAAGAGAGCGAATCAGGACAAGCCACCAAAGGCTAAAAATGGTGAGTGGCACTGGACGGATGATCATTGTACAGGATTTGAACGCACGTTGGTTAAAGGTGATGGGCTTGCTGAGAGTTTAACTGAAAACGACATTGATTTTGATAGATTAAAAGAAGAGTTAGGGACTATAAAAGATCATATAGCTGATTTACGCGAGCATTTTAATTTGCTTCAGAGTGCTGAAGATGAATTAAAAGATATGGCCGTTAATGCTGCGACAAAAGCGGCAGCAAAATTAGCCGCTAAAGCGGCACTGAAGCAAGCTGCAGGTTCAGTTGTCCCGTTAGTGGGTAATGTTTCGATGGGGCTTTGGACACTCTACGATTTTATGGATACAGCTTCTGAAATCATTGAAATTACGAGTTTTGCAGAATAGGCAATGGAGCAACTGGACATCTTTGAATCGGAATTCAAAAAATTTGACGATTTATTATGATGTTCAAGATATTCAAGCATTAATGAACCCCTGTTTACGTGCACGTAAATGTAATTTGGTGCCTTTTAAAAAAGGTAGTACAGAATATAAAAAAGTAGAGCACGCATATAATGGAGGATGCTGCCCGGGCCAAACTGGGCAGCATTTGGTCATGGGTCCAATCGGAACTTGTCAAGATAGCTGTAAGGATTATGATCATGAATTGGCTCCCGTTGTCTGTGTGGAAAGATTCACACAGCACTATGGTAGTCATAAACGAGTGCATGATCCCTATGAATTAGGATAGTTGTTAATAATTTTATAGTACACTATCATTAAATAATAGGAGATTTAGAAATATGGCTAACCCAAAATTTTCAGATGAATTTAAAATGAATGCAATTAAATTAGCTAATAACCGAGGAGATCGTTCTCTGAAAGATATAGCTAAAGAACTCAATATATCCAAAAGCTCTTTAGATGCTTGGCTTAGAAATCATAGAGAACAATTAAATCAACTATCTTCTGATAGTAAACACTGGTCAGCTCAAGAAAAATTATTAGCCATTGCAGAATCCCATGCTTTAACTGGCGAGGAACTCAGCCAGTGGTGCCGTATGAAAGGTATTTTTGAACATCAATTAAAGGCTTGGAAAAGAGAATTTATTGAGGGTTCTGAAAAGAAAAACAGTAACGTACAAACAGCTGAATTAAAAACACTTAAGGATAAGAATAAGGCGCTAGAAGCTGATTTAAAAAGGAAAAATAAGGCATTAGCAGAAAGCGCTGCGTTATTGGTGCTTTCAAAAAAGTTCAATGCGTTGATTTCGGGAGAGGAAGATTAACTGAAACTTCAACGCGCACTAAACTATTAGAGTTAATCTTTGAGGCGGTATCAAATGCGGAGCTTGTCAAGATAGTTGTTAGTTATTTATAATTTTTACATACTAAGCTACACCGTTTGTTTTTTCCTTTTCAGGCATTTCATTAAGCGTCACTTTAGTTATTGGACTCCAATCACGTATATGCCCTTTAGCCCATCTATTAGGATGGCTTTCTTTCTTGCGGTTCATTACCTCTTGTCTTTTCTGTAATTTAGCCACATCCTTACCTGCGCGTTTATCAGCAGGGGTAATAAATTGATTGCTGCTGTGTAAGTGCACATGGTTATACCACTGAACAAACTGATACACCCATTCTCTAGCTTCTTGTATAGTATCAAACGGTTTTAATGGCAATAATGCGTTATATTTTAAAGTTTTAAATAACGATTCTGATATAGGATTATCATTACTTACCCTAGGTCTACTGTGTGAACTTGAGACACCTAGCGCTTCTAACATTGCCTTCATACTCTGTCCTTTCATAGGAGATCCGTTATCCGAATGAATCACTAACTGATTGGGTTGGATATTCTCTTTTTCATAAATATCTTGTATTAATAAAGAGGCATTCTCTGCACTTTCTGAATCAAAGACTTGCCAACCCGTGATATATTTATCAAAGATATCAATGTACATATAGAGATAGAAGTACTGTCCTTTCACATTGGAATTCAAGTAAGTAATATCCCAGCAATAGACTTGATTGCTCGCTGTTGCCACAAGCTCATTGGGTTTATTTGACGCTCTAGGTTTTTTCGTACTGCCACGATGAGTATTTTGTCCAGTTAATCTCATAAAACGATAGAATGTCGATTCTGACGCAATATAAATACCCTTATCATCCATGAGTTTCGGTACGATTTGAATTGGCGATAGGTGCTTATATTCTTCGCAATTCAGATAATGATTCAGTATGTGATACTCAAATTCTGATAGTTTATTTTTAGGCTCAAAATAGGTGCGATGTTCTTTCAATCGCTTATCTACATTAAGACGGAGGTCTTTATTCTTTTTCCACCTGAGGTAAGTGGCATAGGAGAGACCTATCACCTCACAGCATCTAAAAGGTCTGGCCCCATTTGATACTGCCTCAGTGATTAACTCTAATAGTTTAATACGCGTTGATGTTTCAGTGAATTGTACTCTCCCGAAATCAACGCATTGAACTTTTTTGAAAGCACCAATAACGCAGCACTTTCTGCTAATGCTTTATTCTTCCTTTTTAAATCAGCCTCTAGCGCCTTATTCCTATCCTTGAGTGTTTTTAATTCACTCGTTTGTGCATGGCTGTTTTTCTTTTCAGAACTCTCAATAAACTCCCTTTTCCAAGACTTTAATTGATGTTCAAAAATGCCTTTCATACGGCACCACTGACTGAGCTCCTCGCCAGTTAAAGCATGGGATTCTGCAATGGCTAATAATTTTTCTTGAGCTGACCACTGTCTACTATCTGAAGAGAGTTGATTTAATTGTTCTCTATGATTTCTAAGCCAAGAATCTAAAGAGCTTTTGGATATATTGAGTTCTTTGGCTACATCTTTCAGAGACCGGTCTCCTCTGTTATTAGCCAATTTAATTGCATTCATTTTAAATTCATCTGAAAATTTTGGGTTAGCCATATTTTTAAATCTCCTATTATTTAATGATAGTGTACTATAAAATTATTAACAACTATCCTAATTGATAGGGAATGGCGCCAGACCTTTTAGATGCTGTGAGGTGATAGGTCTCTCCTATGCAACTTACCTTAGGTGGCGCAAGAATAAAGACTTTAATCTTAATGTAGATAAGCGATTGAAAGAACATCGCACCTATGTTGAGCCTAAAAATAAACTTTCAGAATTTGAGTATAACATGCTGAATCATTATCTGAATTGTGAAGAATATAAGCACCTATCGCCTATTCAAATCGTACCGAGACTCATGGATGATAAAGGTATTTATATTGCGTCAGAATCCACATTCTACCGTTTTATGAGATTAACTGGACAAAATACTCATCGTGGTAGCACGAGAAAGCCAAGAGCGTCAAATAAACCCAATGAGCTTGTGGCAACAGCAAGTAATCAACTCTATTGCTGGGATATTACTTACTTGAATTCTAATGTGACAGGACAGTACTTCTATCTCTATATGTATATTGATATCTTTGATAAATACATCACAGGCTGGCAAGTCTTTGATTCAGAAAGCGCAGAGAATGCCTCTTTATTGATACAAGATATTTATGAAAAAGAGGGCATCAAACCCAAACAATTAGTTATTCATTCGGATAATGGCTCTCCTATGAAAGGACAGACTATGAAGGTAATGTTGGAGGAACTTGGTGTCTTAAGTTCACATAGTAGACCTAGGGTAAGTAATGATAATCCCATCTCAGAATCGTTATTTAAAACCTTAAAGCATAACTCACTTTTACCATTAAAACCCTTTAGCAATATACAAGAAGCTAGAGAATGGGTGTATGAATTTGTGAATTGGTATAACAATGAACATCTGCACAGTAGCAATAAATTTATCACCCCTGCTGATAAGCGTTCAGGTAAGGATTTAGCTAAGTTACAGAGAAGACAAGAGGTAATGAACCGCAAGAAAGAAAGTCATCCGAATAGATGGGTTAAAGGGCGTGTACGTGATTGGAGTCCAATAACTAAAGTAACGCTTAATGAAACACCTGAAAAGGAAAAAGCAAACGGCGTAGCTTAGTAAATAAAAATTATAAATAACTAACAACTATCTTGACAAGTTCCGTTCTTGCTTTTATATTCCACTAAGGTACGGTGGTGGTCATATACGTCGGTATAATATTGTGAGGTTTTACTTATCCGTCTGCTCAAGGCATCGTATTCGTATTGCGCTACCCACTCATCCAAGTATCAAGCATTGATGATAGGCTAACCAGTAAAATCTTGTCACTCAGAGGCAGGGACCCTGTTCAATAAAGAACAAGGCAGGCTCATTTTAACTATCGCAGATCTCGTATTTTAAAAGTCGAGCAGCGCGTTATATATAATTATTTGCTCGTCATCTAAAAATATTGCCTTATCAGGCGCACCCAAAAAAAATGGGGATATAATCAAGCTGCGTATATCATCCATTTCATGCGATTTTTTTAAAAAAATTTTTAAATCTTCTTTTTGTGTTTTGAACGTTCTTCCCATAAAAAATTTTTGCTTACCTTTACGCATAATACAATTATGTGAAATATAATACATTTCTTTGTCCAACTTTAAAAAGAGCTCGTTTATACACTCTAATGAACAAATTAAGGAGCCAGTGCGGACTATTTTATTCATTTTAAAAAATATTTCCGCTTCATCTTCTTTTGATTGAAGAGCTATTTTATTGAGGTAATCAAAGGAATATTTGTTTTTCATAATTAATTCGGTATATCGTAAAAAATGTGACCGTCTGTTCCATTATTGTACCATTTAATATGAAGAGCATCACCAAGTCCATTTTCTGGTTCCATATGTTGCTCATACCCTTTAGGGTATTTAGGTACTCCATCAAGACGCTTACTTTGTGTATGTGCCTTATAACGGTTCATATTACCTTGTGATTCTTTTAAAAATGCTTTTGCATCAGAGCTTGTCCTAACCTTTACTTGAAATTTTTCACCTTTGGCAAGCGCTTTTTGAAACTCTTTAATCGCCTGATTCCATTCTTTGCTGCCTCTGACTAGAGGCTTCATTTCTGAAGCTTGAATGCTCAATTTTCCACTGTAAAAACTACAACTCCAACCCAACGGGTCAATCCAACTTAATGGGTTTGGGGCATATTGATACAGATTTATACCACCAGCCAGTCCTATCGGGTCTTGCTGAGTGAAGCGCCCTGTTTCTGGGTCATAGTATCTGAAGGTATTGTAGTGCAATCCTGTCTCTTGGTCAAAATATTGCCCCTGAAAACGCAGGGGTTGACCGTAAAGTAAAGTGACTTGGTTTTTTGCAGGTCGGCGATAATTTCCCCATAAATACTCTTCTGTTTCAAAGATGAGTTCGCCTTGCGCACTTGATAAGGCATAGGGGGCACCATTAAGCTGAGTGTGATAGTAAACGATTTCGTCTTTATCTATTTCATGCCAATGGTCAATCAGTGCTAACGGTGCATAGCTATTTTCTTCATAAGCATACCACCTTCTGTTCTCGGTTTTTGAAGCCTCGCTTTCTCCTGCGAGCCTTAATCCTTGCCAATAAAACAGTTGCTTCTTGCTTTTATATTCCACTAAAGTACGGTGGTGGTCATATACGTCGGTATAATATTGCGAGGTTTTACTTATCCGTCTGCTTAATGCATCGTACTCGTATTGCGTCACCCACTCATCATTTCCTTGTTTGACCACACTTTGAATCATTCTGTGGTGCTCGTCATATTCAAACTTTAAAAAGTGAAGATGGAGCAGAAAATGTTGCTGTAATTAGACGCTTTTGCCTTAATTTATGCAAGCTCCATCCTAGAAATGACACTATGGTTGGTAAAATAAAACAATGTGAGTGGAGCGACAGATTCAGAACCAAAGTGATTTTTGGTTAATTAGGAAAAAGTATGCGTTTGCCCTGTGTCCTGAAGTAAGAGTTATCATTAAAATTACTCGAGAACGCCAATTGAATAAATCAGGTAAAACAGAAAGTGAAACTCTGTACTACATCAGCTCTAGGAACGTCGATGTTGAAGAAACAGCCAAAGCAATAAGACATCATTGGGGAGTGGAAAATAATGCCCACTGGCTCTTAGATGTCACTTTCAAAGAGGATGATTCTCGTATTAGAAAAGATGATGGTGCTGAGAATGTAGGTATAATCAGAAGGTTCTGTCTAAACCTTTGTAAGTTGAACCCAAGAAAAAACAGTATGGTAGGCAAAATCAAAAAATGTGGTTGGAGTGATGAATACAGGCAAGAAGTTATTTTTGGTCAATGAGTTACAATAAAATCGCTCAAAAAATAAACAAAGCGCACATTCACCCTGAAATAATGATAAAAAATACACTAATTAATCATTTTTTGAACAGCGGAATGTAAGTTGTATTATGTATTTTTTCATAACGCATAATCCTCGATGGGTTGAAATTATGCTCAGTTTAGTGAATTTATTGGCTTAATCTAGATGTGTTGCTCGGATGCTTACGATTTAGCTAAGTTACAAAGAAGAAAAGAGGTAATGAACCGCAAGAAAGAAAGCCATCCGAATAGATGGGTTAAAAGGCGAGTAAGTGATTGTAGTCCAATAACTAAAGTAACGCTTAATGAAACACCTGAAAAGGAAAAAGCAAACGGCGTAGCTTAGTAAGTAAAAATTATAAATAACTAACAACTATCTTGACAAGTTCCGTATCACACTCAGCTTAATGGTGCCCCATATGCCTTATCAAGTGCGCAAGGCGAGCTCATCTTTGAAACAGAAGAGTATTTATGGGGAAGTTATCGCCGACCTGCAAAAAACCAAGTCACTTTACTCTACGGTCAACCCTTGCGTTTTCAGGGACAATATTTTGACCAAGAAACAGGATTGCATTACAATACCTTTAGGTACTATGACCCAGAAACAGGACGCTTCACCCAACAAGACCCCATAGGTCTGGCTGGTGGCATAAATCTGTATCAATATGCCCCAAATCCATTAAGTTGGGTTGACCCGCTGGGGTGGGCTACAAGGCCCAATAATGGTAAATATAATTCCTTTTTTAATTCTATGGTTGATCCAAAAAACTATTTTTCAAGCGATGTGGTTCAATTTAATCGCGCAAATAAGGAATTCATTAATGAAATGAATAAGAATGCTTCTTTTAGACGGGATATGCTTGGTAGATACCCTGAATTATCTGATTGGATGAAAAATCCTAATATGGGAACTAGTCCAGCGGGCTTAACCTGGCATCATCATGAGACTAAAGGTTTGTTAACTCTTGTTGACCGAATTGATCATGCGAAAAATCATGCGTTATATCACCCAACAGGGAAAGGAGGACGAGATATATGGGGAGGTGGTAAGGAAGGGCGGCAAGGTAAGTTAGATGGTAAAACTGGTAAACCGAAAAGAGGAAAATGCGTATGAAAAAACTAGAGTTTCAAAGAGAATATACGTTAAGTGAGTTAATAAATGATATTGTAAAAAAAGGCTATAAAAGCAATAATTTTTGCTTATATACAAAAGGATATGTTTCTCTAGCTACAGAAAATCTTATTTGTTATTTAGAGTGTTATCCAACGATTAATGATGATGATGAGGAAGAATATCCAAAATTTGTTATTAAACAAAATCTAGAGCTTTTTTATTATGGAGAACAATTTGAGGATGTTCTTACCAATGTCTTACACCAAAAAAATACAGCATCAATCGAAGATTTTATCACTAGTTTAAATTATTATTTGAATAATGATGCTTTTTTAACATTATAAACTCCATATATGTGTGACGGCTATGATTTTAAACCTCGCCATTAAAATCTGATGCTTTTTTAATAAAAGTACTAGAGAATTCGAGTTTTATCTATATTGCTCTTTAAAAATTAACTCAAACAGCACACCAGCACTATAATGGATTTGGTCGCTTTCAGTCACAAAGTAGTGTTGGCACACAAAAAAAACCGTAATCATTCATTCAAGATATTTTATCTAAAATATCTTGAATGAATTGTGGGTAGCAATTTTTCATCAATAGCGTTTCTAAAGCTTCCAATACCGTGAGACCATGCTTCTGGCAAGTTGAAATATAACTGCGAATAAGGCAAAACATTTCCGCGCCTTTAATCGAACGAAAACACCCAGAGATATTCTGATATACCTTAGTAACTCTAATATCTCGTTCGCCTTGATGTAAACCGGAACTTGTCAAGATAGTTGTTAGAGGCAGTTGCAAAATTGATAATTACGATTAATTTATTAGGGTAAATTAGTTGAAATTTAAGTGGTAGAATGCGAGGTAAGTGCTAGATTCCTAACCAAATTAATGGTAAAATTAAGTTTCTCAGACAAAAAAGGAAACTAGCGCATGCATAATATATTATCTAATTCATTCAATTAACTTTATTTTTACTCTCAAAATGACCTTTTCTCGCATATAGAATCCAAAGGTACTGTTTTAACTGATAAATTCTCCGAAGTTATCACAGTGATAGAGCTCTCTGAAATAGACAAATTCGTTATATCGACTGCTCGTGGTTCAGTCGGTCGCACCAATAAATATAGAGTACAAATTGCCAGAGCTTTTATCGCAAAAGCAGTTTTAAACCTAGGCACAACGTAAGCATACGAGGAAGACATCTAGATTACTAATTTTTGTCAAGTATAATGGGCGTTATCGAGGTTGAGTTTTTTCACACTCAGTTTTTTGAATTGATCTGATTGGTAAGAGTTTGTCTAGCTCGTTATATTTCCAAGTGGGCAACACCGCTAAGATTTCTCGTAACCATTGCTCTGGATTGATACCATTGGCTCTTGCTGTGGCAAGTAGACTCGTGATATTTGTCATCAGTTGCCCAGCAGCAAGTGAACCTGCGAATAGCCAGTTTTTTCTGCCTAAAGCGATAGGCCTGATGTTTCTT
>NZ_JBHLXE010000003.1:0-547 GCF_042432445.1 Thorsellia kenyensis
AAATGGTGTACTTGTTCTATCATAGTACCACTCAGTGCCCGTAACGATGGTACGTGTCCATGTTGTGCCATTATCAAAGCTGATTTCTACATACTCATCTGCATCTAGCGCTCTGTCTAAGTGACCAAAGAACTCCAACGTCTTATCGTTCGTTTTGAAGTCATTGTCGGCTATACCACGGTCTTCTGAAATTCTATCTAAGTAGACTTTGTTCGTGATATCAGGCGCTTTGTTATCCACTATAATCTCTTGTGACGATTTTGGACCCTCATCATTTACGTTATTGATGATACGTACATCGATCTTATGTGTGCCATTAGATAACGCTTTACTTGTGTTGTCATAGAACCAAGTTCTGTCTGTGACCGTCACTTGTACCCAACCCTGACCATCAATGTTGATTTCAACACGCTCACCCATCGCTAAGCCATTTGCTAATGCTCCTTTGATGATTAATGTCGGGTCATTCGTTATCCAGTCGCCTAACGCACCTGAGTCATCACTGATTTCAGTAATCGTCACGCTATTTGATTGAACACCACCCGTG
>NZ_JBHLXE010000004.1:0-817 GCF_042432445.1 Thorsellia kenyensis
ATTGACGCTTAAATCCCCTGACGTATTGTCAGTTAATTTGCCTTCTGGAATTTGCAATTCAAACTCGGCATTGCCATCCTCGTCCGTTGGACCATAGGTTAATGGGTACTCGCCCTCTTTAGGATCGGTACTGAACACTAACTCTTCACCATTTGGTAAGGTAACCACGACATCTTGACCCGCTTCGCCTTTACCCGTGATGGTTGGCGTAGTCGTATTCAAGCCATCTGTGTCTGGGTTGTACCCTTCGATGTTCAAGTTTTCGATTGAACCTGGTGGTGTGGTATCCACCAACACAGGATAGGTCAGTGCTGGACTGTTATTACCGGCGTCATCACGTTGTTTAACGCTTAAATCCCCTGACGTATTGTCAGTTAATTTGCCTTCAGGAATTTGCAATTCAAACTCGGCATTGCCATTCTCGTCCGTTGGACCATAGCTCAGTGGGTACTCGCCCTCTTTAGGATCGGTACTGAACACTAACTCTTCACCATTTGGTAAGGTCACCACAACATCTTGACCCGCTTCGCCTTTACCTGTGATGGTTGGCGTCGTCGTATTCAAGCCATCTGTGTCTGGGTTGTACCCTTCGATGTTCAAGTTTTCGATTGAGCCTGGTGGTGTGGTATCCACCAACACAGGATAGGTCAATGCTGGACTGTCATTACCAGCATCATCACGTTGATTGACGCTTAAATCCCCTGACGTATTGTCAGTTAATTTGCCTTCTGGAATTTGCAATTCAAACTCGGCATTGCCATCCTCGTCCGTTGGACCATAGCTCAGTGGGTACTCGCCCTCTTTAGGATCGGTACTG
>NZ_JBHLXE010000005.1:0-1321 GCF_042432445.1 Thorsellia kenyensis
ATTGACGCTTAAATCCCCTGACGTATTGTCAGTTAATTTGCCTTCTGGAATTTGCAATTCAAACTCTGCATTACCATCCTCGTCCGTTGGACCATAGCTCAGTGGGTACTCGCCCTCTTTAGGATCGGTACTGAACACTAACTCTTCACCATTTGGTAAGGTAACCACAACATCTTGACCCGCTTCGCCTTTACCTGTGATGGTTGGCGTCGTCGTATTCAAGCCATCTGTGTCTGGGTTGTACCCTTCGATGTTCAAGTTTTCGATTGAGCCTGGAGGCGTAGTATCAACTATCACAGGATAGGTCGCCGATGGGCTATTATTACCCGCTTCATCACGTTGGTTAACTGAAATATCACCTGACTCATTTTCACTCAAGTTACCTTCAGGAATTTGCAATTCAAACTCTGCATTGCCATCCTCGTCCGTTGGACCATAGGTTAATGGGTACTCGCCCTCTTTAGGATCGGTACTGAACACTAACTCTTCACCATTTGGTAAGGTCACCACAACATCTTGACCCGCTTCGCCTTTACCCGTGATGGTTGGCGTCGTCGTATTCAAGCCATCAGTGTCTGGGTTGTACCCTTCGATGTTCAAGTTTTCGATTGAGCCTGGTGGTGTGGTATCCACTAACACAGGATAGGTCAATGCTGGACTGTTATTACCGGCGTCATCACGTTGTTTAACGCTTAAATCCCCTGACGTATTGTCAGTTAATTTGCCTTCAGGAATTTGCAATTCAAACTCTGCATTGCCATTCTCGTCCGTTGGACCATAGGTTAATGGGTACTCGTCACCTTTAGGATCGGTACTGAACACTAACTCTTCACCATTTGGTAAGGTCACCACAACATCTTGACCCGCTTCGCCTTTACCTGTGATGGTTGGCGTCGTCGTATTCAAGCCATCTGTGTCTGGGTTGTACCCTTCGATGTTCAAGTTTTCGATTGAACCTGGTGCTGTGGTATCCACCAACACAGGATAGGTCAATGCTGGACTGTCATTACCAGCGTCATCACGTTGTTTAACGCTTAAATCCCCTGACGTATTGTCAGTTAATTTGCCTTCTGGAATTTGCAATTCAAACTCGGCATTGCCATTCTCGTCCGTTGGACCATAGGTTAATGGGTACTCGTCACCTTTAGGATCGGTACTGAACACTAACTCTTCACCATTTGGTAAGGTCACCACAACATCTTGACCCGCTTCGCCTTTACCCGTGATGGTTGGAGTGGTCGTATTTAAGCCATCGGTGTCTGGGTTGTACCCTTCGATGTTCAAGTTTTCGATTGAACCTGGTGCTGTGGTATCCACTAAC
>NZ_JBHLXE010000006.1:0-814 GCF_042432445.1 Thorsellia kenyensis
AACACGCCCATTAAAGATCAGCGTATTATCCGCTGTGTTAAAGTCGTTATCTATGTTGGTGTCTGTACTTATCCCTTCAATTGAGATAGTGGCTTCAGTCACTTGAGTATCAACCGTTAACTCGCGCTCATGCTCTGCACCCGGTGTACCAAACTGGTTAACGATTTGCGCTTTGATGGTATATGTGCCATCAAGCAGCGTGTTACTCGTCAAGTTCAAGGTCCAACCTTTACCATCTGGGTTAACCGTGGCACGTAAGTAGCTCACACCACCGTCTAAGCTTACACGGATGTACTCGCCTACACTTAAGTTACGATCAATCGTACCGCTTAAAATGACTTTGTTGTCATTCGTTAAGAAGTCACTATTACTTGAACCTGTATCATCACTCACTTTCGTGATCAAGATGCTGTTTTGTAGAACTTGAGTATCATCAATTGTGATTTGTTTAGTCGTCGTGACAAAACCTAAGTTACCTGCATGATCAATGACACGGACTTTGATATCGTAAGTTCCATTCGCAAATGGTGTACTTGTTCTATCATAGTACCACTCAGTGCCCGTAACGATGGTACGTGTCCATGTTGTACCATTATCAAAGCTGATTTCTACATATTCATCTGCATCTAGCGCTCTGTCTAAGTGACCAAAGAACTCCAACGTCTTATCGTTCGTTTTGAAGTCATTGTCGGCTATACCACGGTCTTCTGAAATTCTATCTAAGTAGACTTTGTTCGTGATATCAGGTGCTTTGTTATCCACTATAATCTCTTGTGACGATTTTGGACCCTCATCATTTACGTTATTGATGATA
>NZ_JBHLXE010000007.1:0-770 GCF_042432445.1 Thorsellia kenyensis
GAGTTGTGTCATGATTCACTCCAATTCTATTTATTTTGTAACAACCCCCATTGATATGCGTTTTGGGATGGGTCGTTTGACTACTTTTTTGCAGGTTAATTTCCCAAACAAATGTTTCTCAGGTGCGCTATTTATTTTTACCAATCGCCAACGCAGTATGTTCAAATTAATCAGTATTGATTCACATGGTATTTGGTTATGTCAACGCAAATTACACCAAGGTAATTTCCCTAAATTTCAAACTGAACAATCTGAACTGATTTTGACTCAAGAGCAATTTAATTGGCTGTGTAAAGGGTTCGATTTTTCTAAAATTGAAGGGTTAAATTTAGCTAATTTTAAACACTAAAAATCGTCATTTCTTATCACTTAAAAGTTAAATAAGTTGTTGTTTTTTATTTACTTAAGTGATTAATTTTGGTATAATTACACCTATGAAAAATCAAGCGAAATCATTCAATATAGAGGAAATTAAGCAACTCGATAAAGAGCAGTTGATTGCGCTCGTGGTTGATTTATTCAAACGCTACAACTTTGCTGAAGAAAAACTCAAAGCAATGATGATGAGAACATTTGCCCGTAAAAGTGAAATGAATGATAAGCAATTCAATCTATTTACAGAAGAAGAGTTTTCTGAACTCGCTTCTTTTATTGAAAGTACTCACTCATGTGAATCTACTGAAGCTACTCCAGACACATCTGAGGACAGGGGGGGATCAAACCTTAACCAATTGATCAAAAAATAAATAATATCAATTGACATTAAGATG
>NZ_JBHLXE010000008.1:0-1561 GCF_042432445.1 Thorsellia kenyensis
ATTTGTAGAAACTAATGTTTCACCACCTAATTTATTCCCTGCCGCATCGAATGTTTGTGAGTAAATTTCAGCTCTATTACCTGCTGTAAACTTAGTCCAAACTATAACATATCCACCATGCTCTAAGGCAGCGATATCATAATGCCCTTGAATTCTGTTATATCCAACACCATTAACACCATCAGTAGAGGTATTGACTCGCTTATCAACAGGATCTAATGCAACCGGTTTATTATTTGCATCTAGCTTATAACGTCTAGAATACATATTAAACTGATCCATTTGTCCTCCACTATTATTAGCGTTCGTTGACTCATGGTTAGAAGCCCAAGTTACAACAAAGCCACCTTCTTTAAGTGCTACAACTGCCGGATCTACTTGGTAGAACTTATCGTTAGAGGTTAACTTGATCTCTGCAGCTACCGGTTGGCCTGATGCAAAATCATAAACCCTTAAGAAAATATCTGCATCTTTTGCTGTATCTAAATTAGACTCACGAGAAGTCATATAAGTCATAGCAAAGAGACCATTACCAAGGTTTGTTGTTGAAATTCCTCCTATACATGCATAAGTTTGGAAAGAGCCTGATAGTCCATCCATTGATGGAGAACCATTGCCCGAAACATTAGGTAGAGATTGGGTAAATCCAGACCCTCTGTTATTATCAAATGTTTGCTGTATAGGTACGCTATCAATTGCTGTTCCATCGGCTTTAAAACGTTGCATAAACACATTGTATGTATGTACTGTTCCTGATGAGAACACTAACGCATAATCTCCATTATCCATTTGTACATAGTTTGCATCTAATTCCCATTCTCTAACATTTGGTGCTGGAACATCACTAATTTTTGATCCATCTTTATTAAACTTAGCGATATTCGGAATTAATCCATTATTAGTCTGATAGTAGACAACAAAAGATTCATCCGTATTAAAATGCACATCATAGGCAGAAATATAGTGTAATGCATCCGAATTCGAGTGACCCGCATTGGTATCTTTATCTGCAACTGTGACTCTATTTCCTAGTGGATTACCTTTTTGATCATAACGTTGAGCGAATAGATCAAATGCATTTGAACTACCCATATTAGATGCCCAGAATACCCAATAGCTACCATCGTCCAGACCAAAGATTTTAGATACCGTTTGCTCTCTAGCATCGCTCACAGAAACTGATGTCTCAGGTTTAAAGATAGTAAATGATTCGGTACTACCTACTTGTTCACCTTTACCATCTGCTGTCTTCGTTGATGATGTGATTGTATACGTTCCTCTATCTAAAGACAGTCCTTTTGAAGTCCATGCCTCTTCTGGGATCCTCCAGCTACTGTTCGCTTTATCAACCACAACACCGCCACCTGAGTTACTGGTGAAGGTGGTAATTACAGCGCCTCTAGAGTCTTTAATCGTAACCGTTATCACATCACCAGGTCCGACATTACCACGACCAATGAAGATAGGCGTATCATCTGCTAGGTAATCAAAGTCTGGTGATTTAGTGATAGTCGCTGCACGATAGATGGTCAATTCCTCTTTCGAACTGTCCTCTTTAACC
>NZ_JBHLXE010000009.1:0-1471 GCF_042432445.1 Thorsellia kenyensis
CACATTATCAAATACGCTATCAAGCGTGAGCTCATCGGCAGGATCAGTGCTGACCTCGGTATCAACCGTTAATTCAAAACCTTCCGCAGGAACAAATGCAGTCAAGTTACCCGCTTTATCTGCCGCTTTAAACTGGATATTGTACGTACCATCAGCAAGCGCTAGGCTTTCTGGTAATTCAAATGTCCATTTGCCCTCTGCATCCACGAACACTTTATTCTCAAGTTCTACTAAATTGCCATTGATGTAAAGTTTGATTTCAACGCCTTTCTCACCTCGACCGTTGAAAATAGGCGTCTTATCATTGGTGGTATCACCTGATTTAAGCTCAAATAAGCCCTCTGCACCGCCCGGATTAGGCAACACATTATCAAATACGCTATCAAGCGTGAGCTCATCGGCAGGATCAGTGCTGACCTCGGTATCAACGATTAAGTCAAAGCTCGCATCAGGACTGAATGGGGTTTCATTATTCGCACTGTCTGTCGCAGTAAATTGAATTTGATACGTGCCATCAGTCAGTGCTAAGTTTTCAGGTAATACAAATGTCCATTGACCATTTTCATCAACAAATACTGGCGGTGTCAATGCGTTGAATTCACCATTAATATACATCTTGATTTCTGCACCAGGCTCACCACGACCACTGAATGTTGGGCGTGTATCATTGGTGGTGTCACCACTCTTCAGTAGGTACTCACCAATCGCACCTTCTGGATTAGGCTCAACGTCATCAATCACTGAATCAAGAATCAGTGGATAGTCTGGATTCAGTGCTGAGGTATCAACCACAAATCCCCAAACTGGCGTTTTAGGCCCTTCATAACCTAAATCACTTAAAGCGGCCGCTTCATAAGTATGTGAACCATCAGCTAATGGCGTTTCTGAGGTATAGCTCCAACGGCCATTTTCAACGTTCACTGTCGCGACAAGCTCACCATCTTCATAGATGTTGATGCGTTTAACACCTTTAGGTGCTGTCCCTTTGAACTCTGGCTTGTTATCGTTGGTGAAACCATCACGAGCAATCGGCTCTGCGTAATTTGGATCTTCTTTTAATTCACCATTCGGTTGGTCATTTCTGACGTTATCTATCAATTGTAAAGAATCCTTATCGTTAGGATTCACTAAAGATTGAGTGTTTAACGTCGGATCGTACACTAAGTTAATGACGTCACTTGGTAAACTTTCATCTCCTGTGATGTCGACAGTGGTCACTGTATATTCATTGTTACCCGCATAAGGATGTAAAGCCACAAGCTCCCATGTACCATCCGCTTTAACAATCGTTGAACCCACTAACTTACCAAAATTATAAAGGTTAACTTGATCACCAGGCTCACCTGTTCCTTTCACGTAAGGCGCAGGATCGTTATGTACTTTGCCTTCACGGCCTAAAATATTGGTTTGTACTGAACCTACAGTATCTAAAATTTCTGTTATTACCGGTGCATCAGGGATTGCAGATAAA
>NZ_JBHLXE010000010.1:0-23609 GCF_042432445.1 Thorsellia kenyensis
CATATTTTTAAATCTCCTATTATTTAATGATAGTGTACTATAAAATTATTAACAACTATCCTAATTCATAGGGCTCAGATGGGGGAATAATAAAGACCTAAGTCTTAATGTAGATAAGCGATTGAAAGCACATCGTAGCTATGTTGAGCCTAAAAATAAACTTTCAGAATTTGAGTATCACATGCTGAATCATTATCTGAATTGTGAAGAATATAAGCACCTCTCACCCATTCAAATCGTACCAAGGCTCATGGATGATAAACGCATTTATTATGGTGGTATGATTTTCCTGTAATCATCTTTAGTCTATAATAACGAGAAATAGGAGACTATATTATGACGATAGCACCTAAAATATTCGTGTTAACTTTATCCCACAGCAAAAGAATGAGTTTGTAAAATTAATAGTGGAAGATGGATATTCCGTTAAACAAGTGATGGATATATCAGGTGCTTGTCAAACGGCTGTTCTAAGGTGGAAAAAACAGTATTTAAGTGAAAAAGAGGGGCAAGTTATTGAAGGTAAAGTCCCATTAAATGAGGATAAACGTGAAATTTATCAGCTTAAAAAATAACTTGCTGAAGCACGCGAGGATATCCGTATATTAAAAAAGGCAACAGCCTTGTTCATACAAGACAATCCAGGCTTACGCTGATTGACAAATTGAGCAAGGCCGAACCAAATATAAAGATACAACGCATTTGCGCTTTATTAGACGTACCTATTTCATCCTATTATTATAAGCCAAGCAATAGCTCTGATGATGAAGTTATTATTGAGAAAATGGCAGAGATAGCCCAAAACACTCTAGGCTCTTATGGTAAACGTAGAAAGAATTAAAAAAACAGGCTAAGAAACATTACAGAAAAGTTTGACTATCCTACAGTCGTGAGTGTTAACACGCCCAAAATATTTTAAATACCTTCAAGGGTAAACTTTTCGTGGACGATTACTCTGGCTAAAAAGCCCTGTTTGATAAATATGAATCGATTATTGAAGCCGGTTGCTTTACCCATGTCCGTCGTAAATTTGCTGAAATAGTTAAAGTCGCACCGTATCCATTGGCCCAATATTTTATCGATGAAAGTGCTAAACTCTATCAGATTGTGGATGAGCAGAAGCATCTGACACCTGAACAAAGAAAACAAGGGCGAAATAAATTTGCTAAACCGATTGTTAAAAAGTTATAAAAATGGTTAATGGAACACTTAACTAATACATTACCGAATACACTTTTTACCAGAGCATTAAATCATGCCATTAATCGCTGGAAATCTTTAGAAATCTACCTAAAAGATGGCAATGTCCCTATCGATAATAATCATATCGAAAGAAACATCAGACCTATTGCTTTAGGTAAAAAAAATTGGCCCTTCGCAGGTTCACTTGCAGCTTCGCAACTGAAGACAAATATCACGAGTCTACTTGTCGCAGCAAGAGCCAATGGCATCTTTCCAGAGCAATCGTTACGAGAAACCTTAGCGGTGTTGCCAACTTCGAAATATAACGAGCTAGACAAACTATTACCAATCAAATCAATTCAAAAAACTGAGAGTGAAAAAATCTCAACATCGACAACACCTATTATACTTCACACAAATTAGTAAGCTAGTTAAGTTCTTCGTATGCTTACTAATAAATTTTAATCAGATGATATTTCTATAACGGAACAACATCAAAATTAGGCCCGTATAATTAAATTGAAATTTCATATTTAAGAACATAGCAAATAAACAAAAAAATTCTAATCATATATCTGCTATGTTCGTCCCTTTTAATTCTTGTAAATGGCTGTTTAAAAGTGCGTGAATTTGGATTATTACAAATTCTTTATTTATATTTCATTATGATATCATTAGCTCTAAGTTGCACTTTGTTAGGTAACGACATCCAAAATTGATCATATCTCACTCGATATATACTTTCTTCATTACCTGCAGGATAAAAAGCAGTTGCTTTTGCTTTTAAAAAACTGTCACCCACTTTTTGATTAGAATCATATACGATGACTTTCAACGGTTTATCATCAAGCCCATCACTATCTGCGAAATAAGTTAAATAAAACTCAGGGTTGCCATCATCATCAGCATCTTCTATAAAAGAATCATGATAAAAAAATTCTGGAGAATAAATATCACTTCCATCGTCTTGAAATTTTTGAATTTGAACAAATCCATCAGGATGAGCAGACATAATGTATGCTCTTAAATTTTTAACTACAATTTCAGTAGGATCCTCTTCTATGTAATCAATTTCTCCCCATCTACCCTCATTATTTAAACCATATGTTGTGGTAAGCGTTCCTGAATAAATAGTTTTTTTAATCGGTTTTTCAACAAAAATGAAGTAGTATTTTCCTAATTGCGATTCACTACGAATAATTTTTTTAACTATGCCTTCTTGATTAAACTTATTGTCTAGTTCAACAAAATCAGGCGCATTTGGTTTCAAATCGGTTACTATAACTTCTTGATTAGCATTTGCCATCAAACTGATGAAAAAAACAAAGGGAATAAGTGACTTAAAATTGTAAAACACCTGACCTCCAAGAATTTTAATTAAAAAAATGAATTATGAGAAGTATTAGTAGTAAGCAGCCTAGCTCTAAAAAGTATGATGCCATTTTTACATGGGTTAAAATTTTTAATGTATAACCCAGAAGCCTTTTTATTATTTCCGATGACCTATACTCAATGGAAATCAAGATGCAGGATTTCGTATTACTTAACACCCACTCAGTGAGTATCGGAAGAATATCTTAACCTGCAACTTGAAGTAACTTCAGTATAGTAGTCTAGAAGTATCAGTAAACCCCAGATACTACCAATAATCAATAGACATAATTATTGAGTTTGTATCTTAGGTGTTGTTTTACTGTTGGCCATTCACTTTGGATAATACTGTAAACACAAGTGTCTCTTAAAATACGATTACCTTCATCATCCAGAGTTATTCTATGATTTCTAAGCACACCATCAAGCTTAGCACCTAGCCTTTCTATAGCTCGTCTACTAGCATGATTGAAAAAGTGCGTGCGAAATTCAACTGCAATAACGTTCAATTCACTAAAGGCATACTCAAGTAACAAGTATTTTGCTTGGGTATTAATAATGGTTTTTTGTGATGATTTAGAATACCAAGTATAACCTATTTCAAGTCGTTGATTATCTCTGTCTAGTTCCATTAATGTCGTCATACCAACATACCTATTTTTTAAGACATCATATACACTGTAAGGGAACATTTTGCCTTCATTTTGAAGTGACAGTCTTCTTTTTATTTCTTTTTCTAAAGAACTCACGGTTGGAATTGGAGTTAACCAAAAATTCCACAAATCGTTTTCCTCAAGTGCTAGTTTTAAATCAACAGCATGTTCTAACGCTAAAGGCACTAAATGTACTTTATCACTATAAAGAGGTAGAGGTACTAACGGCCATGGATTAGCCATATTTATAAATGACATTATCACTCCTGTTTATCTCAACAAACCACCAATTGATATGACGTTTTAATCCGCGCTTCTTTAATGAATCTAGATGATCTGTGCTTTAACTGCCTAAAAAAGAAAGTGATACTATAAAAAATTCTATATTAACATCGAATTGATAACTGACACATTAATTTTATTAATTAATGCTAACTAAGTGTAATTTTTAAATTCCAACTCTTCTATTAGTGTTAAGTGTTAAGTGTTAAGTGTTAGGTTAAATTCTACTCTTAATAGTAATATAACTTAATTAGTTCACACAATGAAATTTTTAACTTTTTGTTCAAAAAAGGCTTGTGTACTTACTAGTATTTACCACCCCAAATTCATTCTTTTCTTTATAAATTCGTTTAAGTCAACCACAACAAATTACTTGAGATTAACGTAATTATCCCCTCCTTACTTTTTGTGACGTGTAACACACTATTAGATTAAACCCCACTAAACTATTTCAAAAACATTCAATTAAATCTCTCTAAGTGATATGCTCAAAACACTTTTGAATGAGTTGATCTACGTATAAATTCATCTTTGTTTACTTATTAACTAGGTCAATCACTTCTTAGTTACACATTAAAATTCTAAGCTAACAAAATACTGAAGCAACGAAACTGTGAAACCATGAAACATTAATTAGGAGAAAAATGGCGATGCTAAAAAAAAGTATAAAATCGACGGCTTTAATAGGGGTTTTTCTTGGGCTTCTTTCAGGAAATACTTTTGCTAAACCGCAATATATAAACATCCTAACAGGTGGTACAAGTGGGATTTATTATCCACTTGGTGTTGCCCTTTCTCAAGTATATGGCAGTATCCCTGAGGCTAAAACCAGCGTTCAAGCAACAAAGGCTTCAGTAGAAAATCTAAATCTTTTACAACAAGGTAAAGGAGAACTCGCGTTTGCTTTAGGTGATTCTGTTGCTGATGGCTGGGCAGGTAATACTGAAGCTGGATTTAAAAAAGAACTTACTAAACTTCGTGGTATTGCTAATGTATATCCGAACTACATTCAAATCATAGCAAATTCAGAAAGTGGCATTCAAACACTTGATGATTTAAAAGGTAAGCGTGTTTCAGTGGGTGCTCCTAAATCTGGTACAGAACTCAACGCAAGAGCCATTTTTAAAGCCGCTGGATTTTCTTATGAAGACTTGGGTAAAGTGGAATTTTTACCTTATGCTGAATCTGTAGAATTAATTAAAAACCGTCAGTTAGATGCAACACTACAATCATCTGGATTAGGTATGGCAGCATTTCGTGATTTAGCAACTAACATGCAAATTGTGGTAGTTCCCATCGAAAAAGACATTGTAGAAAAAATTGGTTCTGCTGCTTATGGTGCTGGTATCATTCCTGCAAATACTTATGAGGGTCAAGCAACTGACGTACCTACAGTGACTATCACAAATGTCCTTGTAACTCACGAAGATGTCAGTGATGATGTTGCATATGAAATGACCAAAGGTGTTTTTGAAAACTTGGACAAGTTAAAAAATGCACATTCAGCTGCTAAGGATATTAACCCTGAAACAGCGCATCAAAATCTGCCTATCCCACTCCACCCTGGTGCTGAAAAGTATTACAAAGAAAAGGGTTTATTATAATTAATTCATATTAGCGCTTTAATAACCTAATCAAAAACGCAATATTATTTAGATGTTTAGATAAATTCTAGGTAAGTTAATTAAAAATAATTAGTATTTTCTGAAGAGTTTAAACCTTGGGTTTTATTTAAAATACCCATGGATTAAACTCTTTTTATTGAATAAAACCTTACTTTATAAATTTTGTTATATACCAAACTGTTTAGGTGCTTATTGATTTAGATTATAGATTAAAATTGATGTGACTGAATACCTCAATACTTACCCGATAACTTAATTCTGAAGACAAGTGTGTTTCAAAATTTTTTGCCATCCAATCAAATAAATTTGCACATCTTTGAGCAATGCATAACTGATAATCAGGCGTATACGGTGAATAGGTTAATGAGAGCTGACCAAGATTTGTGTTGGGATAATGTATCCAATAGGACTCCTTAAAAATAGCCTCATTTGGAATTTCCATGCCAGCCCCTGAACCTTTTAACCTCACTTCATCTAAGAAAAATTGATAATTATCCAAGATATAGCTTTCATGCCATTCGATTTTTTCAACTGAATGGGTCCATGAAAGCTTAAGAGTACTATAGGCAGGAAGATTATTGTACACAAATGCACTAGTATTTGGCTTTGAATGCACTACATTACAGTGGGCATATGTTAAATTTGGCTCTTCCATGGAATGACTACATATCAATAAAAGAGCCCCGAGATTAATTTGCATTATTTAAACATGTTTTTACTTTAGTTTTTGAAGTTCTGTAAAAATGATAACCAAAGACTAAAGCTACACCCGCAAAACCTAACTCATCGGTTAATGGAAGAGCTAACACTAAAGAAGCACCTGCTAAAAATGCAATAATACGCTCCCAAATATATAATTTAGCTCGCCAAAAACCAATGGTACCTACACCCCATAAAGCCATGGCGAGTATTGCTTTAATAGTCACATAAGCAGTTTCTAATAACGATGCATCACCTTGAAGCATTAAGGCTGGGCTGTATACCGCCATAAAGGGTACTATAAAACCCGCAACCGCAATTTTTACAGCCCATAAACTGATTTTTAGGCCGGATTCTTTTGCAATAGGTGCAGCAGCAAAACATGCTAAAGCAACAGGTGGGGTTAAATCGGCTAAAATCCCAAAATAAAACACAAACATGTGTGATACGATTAATGGAATTCCTAATGATAATAAAGCTGGGGCAGCAATCGAGCTTGTGATGATATAATTTGGAATGGTTGGAATACCCATACCTAGCACGAGGCAAGTAATCATCGTAAGCACTAATGAAAGTAATAAATTGTTTTCCCCTATCGATAAAATGGCACCTGCAAAGGTAGGAGCAACCCCTGTCAAAGAGACCACACCAATAATAACACCGACAAGACCACAGGCAATACCGACGGGCACTGCATGTTTAGAACCTTCAACTAATGCATTAACACAAACTTTAAGCGTCTCTTTTGCGCCTTTAATGAATAAACAACCACCAATCAGTCCGAATATCACAATAAAAGCAACACTGATACCATATTTAAATAGGGCACTGGTAATTAACGCCAAACACACCCAAAACGCCACTCTTAAGGACGTTTGGCTAACCTTTAACACAATTGCAGACCCTAAAATAACGATAACGGTTAAAGCAAGTCCTGCCGTACCTGCATACATTGGAGTTCTACCTGAAAACAACAAGTAAATTAAAATAAATAAAGGAATAAGAAGATACCAACGCTCTTTGATAGCTTTCCAAGGATTAGGGCAATCTTCTTTAGGCAAACCACTAAGATTATCAGCTTTTGCTACTAAATGAACCATCCAGAATACTGAACCAAAATATAGCAGCGCAGGAATAAGCGCAGCTTTGGCAATTTCAATATAAGGTACATTAATGGTTTCAGCCATTATAAATGCTACTGCGCCCATGACAGGAGGAACCATTTGACTTCCCATAGAAGACGTTGCTTCCACACCTCCAGCAAAAGCTGGTTTATAACCAAAACGTTTCATTAAAGGAATTGTAAATTGGCCTGTTGTCACCACATTAGCAACACCTGAACCTGTAATAGTCCCCATCAATAAAGAAGAAAAAACGGATACTTTAGCTGGCCCCCCTAATTTATGTCCGACAAGGCCCATCGCAAAATCAGTGAATAGTTTTGTCATACCAGCTTGTTCTAAAAAAGCGCCAAATAGAATGAATAAAAAGATATAAGTTGCAGAGACATAGGTAGGTGAACCATAGAAGCCTTCAGTACCAAATGCTAGTTGATTGATTATCTGATCAAGATCGTATCCTCTATGCGCAAAATCACCTGGCAATAGATGTCCAAAAAGTGCATAGAGTAAAAAAACGCCACATACAATAGGTAAAGCGAGTCCCATGACCCGTCTGGCCGCTTCAAAGATAAGTATCGTTACCAAAATCCCCATATACCAATCCAGTGGCGTTAATTCACCTGATCGTTGTATTAAATCAGCTTCAAAAACCCATTGGTACAGACCTGTAGCAAGTCCTAGCGATCCTAGGATAATGCCCATAATTAAGTTCGGTTTTTTATCGGGAGAATTAGTGATAAAAGGATAGCTCATAAAAACAATTAATAAAAGAAAACCCACATGCATACTTCTCAAAACTTGAGAAGATACAGGATGATAAGCGGCTGTGATGATTTGAAAGATTGCAAAAATCAGAGCAATCCAAAAGATACATTTTGTCAAAATTTTATCATCAAGTCTTTTGACGGTTTGGTTTTCATCTATCATATTACTTATTCCCTCTATATCCCTTTATCAACATTTAATGATATTTCTTTTTTATTATATTTTACTCAATTCTAAAAATAGATAATGCTAAAGCACATTACCAGACAAAATTTAACACATTTCAATATAACAAACAGAATATAAGCTCACCATAACAAACAGAATACAAACTCACCAATATTTGTTAAAAATTTGTGAAGTTACTCTAAGTTCTAAAAAACTTTGTAGGTAAAGATTAAATGTTTTTCAAATAAATAAAAAAGGACAGATTTAGTTAAGACTTTTCCTATGAATTATCCATTTTACTGTACTTTTAATAACTAAGTTACCTATTCTAATTCATAACAAAAGAGCTTAGAGGCTTATCGATGTCTTCCATTTTAAAGGATACATAAAAGTTAAGATACCGGAAGTTAAATGTCCATAATGTCAAAAAAATCTCCATTTTATGTTTTATGGACTCTTGCGTACTCAAGATTTATCAATATATTTGAATCTGTTACGCGCTCATTAGCCCAAAAACTATCGATGGATCACGTAACTAAAAAATTTGATATTTCAGATAAACTGACTTAGAGATCTAAAGACCTATGATAATGTCAAAATAATATAGAACGATTAAACTACCATAAAAAAGGTCATAATTACATTCCCCTAGAGCATGATTAAGTATCGAAAAAACGCCTATTTATCAGAGTAAGGAACGAGGCGATACTTATGTAGAATTGTTAAACGCAGCTTTAAATAAAATTGATTATAAAAATGAGGTATTATCTATCCTAATGGATAGGCTTTTAAAATTTTTGAGCGAAGCATGAATCAGCATAAAATTTTGGTATTTGATTTCTTTTTTGGCTGTGGTGTAACCAGCCAAGGTTTTAAAGATGCTGGCCTCAATGTTATTTTTGTACTTGATTTTGATAAGAGTGCATCGACTTCTTTTAAGTGTAATTTCCCCTGATGCCTACTTCATCAACGAAAATTAAACACAAATAAATTATTAGAAAAAAAGATCTCTAATCACTCATCGTCTCTATGTTTGCCTTATCTTTGCCAATTAGTTCATCTAAAATTTAGCCAAATTATCGATTCATTCTTTTCAGTTTGATGTATAATCTTCCTTAAAAAAATCATATCTTAAATTGAATACTCTTTTAACATGTTAAAAACACAAGCTATATGCCACGCAAATATTCTCTTTCATTTGATTGCAAAATAAATATTATTAGGCTAAATTACTCAACACCTAACTGTAAGTAAAACTCTCTAAATGTTTCTAGATTAACAATTTAGTTTTTATAGTTTTTAAGCATTTAGTGTTTTTTAGAAATTAATACCCTCACTTCTACTTTAATCTTTGTAGTTATCAATTCAAGGCTAAAAGATGCATAACTTATTAAAAGAAGTTTCAAAATCACTCATGTGGGTTAAATCAAATGATATTTCATCAATAGATTTAGCAAATGAGCTTATCAAAAAAGATCTCACTCATTTATGTTATATTTCAGAAGACAAGAAGTTCATTCATGCTTTTAGTTTAGATTACAATGAACGTGATATCATTTATCCCCATGCGATTGATTTTTCTGATGCAACAACAAAAGCTAGTGGTAAACAATACTATTGTCATTGCCAATCCCATTCTTCTCCTTGTATACACAACATAGCATTACTAACCTATCTAAGTGAACATTATGAGTCAAATCTAGGTAAAATCAATAAAACCTTAATAGGCCAAGATAGGCAATTACAAGCTCATAATTTCACTAGAGAGCAATTTGAAAAACTTATTACCATTTTTTCACCAAAGAAGCGACAAATTGATAGAGAAATCATTTCGAAAGCCCAAGATTATATTACTTTTGTGCTAAGTGTTGGTTTTAAAAATGCCCTAAATCAAGAAGATGAAAGTTCAAATTTTGATGATTTTTTTAAACGCTTTAATGCTTTTAATGATTACCCTGAAAATGCTTTATTTCAAGTGTGCAAAGAAATTTTTTATGCTTTTCATAGCTCGGAATATGAAAAAGCACAAAAAAAACTTTCTCGCGCATTTAAATTATTAAATGAAATTAATCAGTATCTAGACTCGCTTAAACTCACGGTGAACCCATTACCTGCCCTAAACAATAACGTTGAGAGTTTGTTAGGTCATGAATGGAACAATGAAGAACTCTTAGCATTGAACTTAACGGAAGCTAATGTTAATTTATTGCAGTTTTGCTTTTGGCCTCATGAACAAGAATTTAAATATTATGCCTATTGGATTAACTTAGCCACAGGAGAAATTTATCGCTCCTCTGCGCCTAAAGATGATAAGGACTTAAAATCTAAATTATTAAACGATTCGGTGTCAAACAAAGTAAGCTCACATCGAATATTTAAAACACCTAATAACATCAATCCAGACATTGTATTAGAAGAGCCTGTTCAATCTCCTTTGCAACCTGAGGATATTGCTGTGTGTCATCAATTTGCACACACTGATTTTCAAACTCTTGCTCATGAAGTCATATCAAACTTTCAAAGTTCCTTGAACAATCAACATCCTATCTATTTTATCAAGGGAAAACGCTGTTATTTACAAGACCAAAGCGTCGTCATTCTAGATGAAAATAATTTTCCCATCACATTGTCAAACATTCCATTTTTTAACTGCCATCCTAATATGCATGACAATATGACCTTAGTTCAACATTTATTACCAGAAAACATCTCTGAATATACTTTAGCAATTATGTTCTCAATGGATGAAAACACTGAGTTTTTGATTGCAAAACCGATGGCTATGTTTTTGGATAATGAGATGTTGAGATTAATTATTTAGTCAGCAAAAACTCACCTAACGCACATATTGAACTAACACTTTGGCAAATACTATGAATAAACAAATGATACTTCCCCTTCTCAATTCTTTGCAATTATTGATAAATAAAATTTTTACAGAGGGTCAAATCCATTTAGAAGACAAGTCGGAATTACAAAATATTCAACTAAAATTTGATGCGCTGTCTAATCTATCAAAGGAACTTTCACACTTAAACACTATTTTATTGTCTACAATCAATCTGATAATGCCTAAAGCATTTAAAAGGAATGCTGCCGATAATATTGAGATGCATGACAATAGTTCTCAAGGTTTGATGTACCCCTTAGATAACCTTCTTTTAGTTAATGATGCGATTATTAGTGCTAAAATCTCGCTACTAAATACCGTGGATGTTAACTTACCTAAAAGCCCAAGATCCCCCTACTCTCTTGATTTTAATGCTTTGAACTCAACGCTCAATTTCAAGGGAATTGATACTATGATAGAAATTTGTAAAGCAGGCTATAACCCTAACAGAGATAAAATCGTTCAGAAATTATTAAATAAAGATCCTCACCCTATTTTTACTGATGCAAGGATGATTAATTATTTTGCTCAAGGTATTCATAGTGGCCTTTATAGCTATATTGATGAAAAAAATGTCCCGTTATTTGATGATAAAATTATTGGCAGAATCGGCACTAATATTCTCCCTTTTCTAGTCAATTTCGTCATCAGGTCCCCTTGTGACTCTGAAAATAGCTTAACTGAAATCGCTAAACTAGACATAAATCAGGCTCTCTCACTTGTAAATATGTTATTAACACCTAAGCTTTTAATTAACATCGATGAGAACTTAAATGCGTTGCCGACAATTACCAAAAAATCAATAGAACTATTAGCGGAAAATTCAAAACTAGAAAAGCATGAAGATCTGATTTTTAATTTTTTTAGTGATTGCATTAAAGCGTTTGATACCATCCTTAACCCAATTAAAGAGGATGAGGACGACATAAGAGAGCCTCTACATAACTTTATCGAATATCTCCCAGAGCTGCTTGATATAGTTACTCAGATTAATCCCTCTCGCATGTTAGACTATATCTTAGATATTTATGATAATACTGATAATCTCGCGCTTATGCCCTATTTTAGCGAAATTATTCAATCAATCGATAAAACGTCAGTCAAAACGCGTTTGATAAATAAGGCGACATTGCTTGTCGAGGATTTTTTAATATCCCTACAATCTAATCCAAACCAAGTGTCACTTTATCAAAGTGAACTTGCTCATTTTCTTCCTTTCTTATTTCAGTTTAATGATGAGGCCATCCTAGAACTATATAAAAAATTACTCTGGGCAATTGCTAAACAAGAGAAACAACGCAATAAAAGAGATTTTAATTTAATCCGAGAAATTAAAATTTTGGGTATGGCTAAGCACATAGCTGCCTTTAAAGAAAAAAGTGCTGAGTTATTTTGTGAATTTTACCAAGATAAAGACGTTAACAGCTGGGCTAAAATTGTTTGGGCAACTGAAGCTATTTCTATCATCCATGCTTATAAGAGCCCAACAACTGCCTTTGACTTATTTAGCCCCTATGTAGATATTGTTGAGGATGTTTTAAAATCAGCCATTAAAAATAGATATTTTTTTATTGAAAAATTTGATGAATACTTAAGAATTGATGAATATGAATTTTTTGACAGATCCATGACCTATGAAACCCTTGATAAACGATGGTATTCACTTTTCATCTATTATTACAATCTATATAAAGAAATAGATGTTATCCCTGATGATCTTAAAGGCCTAACGCTTACTAGAATTCACTTGAAAGATAAAATTACTTTTAATTCCGACCCTATTTTGCATTTGCTCGCCTACCTGCCTTTCAGCCATCCTGATTATTTTGAGACTATTTATTGGTTATTTGATGAAAATAGACCATTTGATATTCAGCGTCTAGATTGGACGCTTGATACTGATTTTTTTATGCGGGTCTTACGTGAAAAAGACGAAGCCATTCATAATAAATATATTCCTCTATTATTAGGGTATTATAGAAGGCTTAATGACGCATTTAAACTGACTTTAGATGATCAAAAATATTATGATACGGTCATTAGATGGTGGAGTCGTAATACCTTCCATATAGGTGCTTATAGTGAAGAGATTAATATTTTCCCTAAACCATTTTATGATATGTACCAAGATATCCTTAATAAAGCAAAATCATTTAAACAGCGTATAAAAACAGAATTTAAAGGGAGTAGAGACAGCAAAGAAGATTGGATTTATACCACTGATTTACTGATTGATGGCTTAGAAAAAAATTTGCCATCGCTTGAAAAGTTCACCCATAATAAAAATAAACAAATAAAAAATAAAATGAGAGTGTAATACCCCCATTTTTAACTCGAATTAAAAATAGAAACTTTGTTAATTTAGTTTAAATTTAGGTGTTACTTGGCCTATTGCTGAATGTGGCCTTTCGTTATTGTACATCCAAAGCCACTGGGTCGCAATATTCTGAGCTTCATACAAACTATCGAACAAATACATATCCAATAATTCTTCCCGAACGGTTCTATTAAAACGCTCTATATAAGCATTTTGTGTTGGTTTACCAGGTTCAATATAAAGTAATTGAATGCCTTCTTTTTTAGCCCAATAATAGTACAGAAAGGCTCAGTAAGTAATATAGATGCTACAGTGATAAAAGCACTGAACAATAGGCCTAATAAAGACAAAGCAGGGAAAAATACACAAGATGAGGACGCGAGTTATAATGTGAAAACAGGTTCAGACGGCAAAATGAAAACGACCTACGGGTTTAAGGTCATATTGCCTGCGATGAAGATGGATTTGTGACTCAGGCAGTCGTTACAACAGGTAAGTTACATGATTCACAAGTTTTTGAGGAATTACTGACAGGTAATGAAGTAGAGGTTTATGCTGATAGTGCTTATGCAAGCGAGAAAACAGCAAAACAACTAGAATCGAAAGGTATTGAAAATAAGATATTAAAGCGAGCCTACCGCAATAAGCCGTTAACAAAAGAGGATAAGGCATTCAACCGAGTCTGTAGTGATGTAATGGACTCTTCCCCCTTAACTCAACATTGTGGCAAAATATATACACTGTTGATAATTTTAGGAGGATGTATGAAAAAATACAAACGCATTGGTATTGATTTAGCTAAAAATATTATACAGGTTTGTGCTGTTGATCATAATGAAAAGCGTGTTTTTAATAAAGCCTTACGACGTGCAGAAGTGATGAAATTTTTCAGTGAGTGTGAACCTTGCTTAATAGGGATAGAAGCTTGTAGCAGTGCTCATTACTGGGCTTGCACCTTAAATAAATTAGGACATACAGTTAAACTCATCGCACCTCAGAAAGTGAAACCTTATGTCACAGGCCATAAAAACGATATGAGAGATGCAGAGTCGATATGTGAAGCAGTTAGCCGTCCACATATGACATTTGTTGAGATTAAATGTGAAGAGCAGCAAGCAAGATTGGCCTTGCATAAAATTAGGCAATAACAAATAAAAGAAAGAACAGCATTAATTAACGCCATAAGAGGGTTACTCTCTGAGTTTGGTTATCATACTAAAAGAGGTCCTAGTCAGGTCAGGCCGTTGATTGCTTCTGTACTTGAACCAGAAAGCGATGTACCTGGGGTTTTAAAACAAGCCTTAGAAGTGCAAAAATTAATGCTCGATAATCTTGATGAGGCAATAGACAAATTGACCAAAATCATAGCTTCGCATGCAGATAGCGATGACAGGGTCAAACAATTACAGGCCATTGAAGGAATAGGACCTATTACTGCGTCTGCTTTAGTCAGTACACTTGGCAATGGTAGCCAATATAAATCTGGTCGTGAATTTGCTGCAAATCTTGGTTTAGTGCCTAATCAACACTCTTCTGGCGGTAAAACTAGTTTAGGGAGTATTACTAAGCGAGGTGATAGTTATCTAAGAACTTTACTGGTTCATTGTGCTAGAGCTGTATTAAGAACTATAGGAAATAAGACCGGACGTAGAGCTGACTGGATTAATAACATGGCGATTAAAAAACCGTTTAATGTTGTTGCGGTCGCCTTGGCGAATAAAACCGCAAGAATTGTATGGGCTATACTGAATAAGGGAACAGACTATCGAACCGATATGGGGATACGAGAGAATAGTCAGCTCATGGGATAAAGTGCCTCCCGCAGGGTCCTTCCTTGAAGTATGACTTAGCATAAAACCGTTAAGTCATACTTCAAGGAAGGTTAAAATTAAAACGCTTATGAATATTTGAATTAAAAAGTACTAATCCAACCGAATTGCGGAACAAAAGATGTGATGATTAAAAGGTCGAACCTGCATGAGAGAAATCTGTACTATACCAAGGCTCCCTGATTTCAAAGCCGTTGTAGTGATTAGACCTCATGCGCGAATTTCATCCTGTGCTCGAGCCAAATGCTCACTAAGAAGCCGAATATATGGAAGCATTCGAAACCATTAAAAAATCATATTTTTTGCTTGGCAAACGGGAAGAGTCCATATATGGAATAAAAAGCCGAGTAGAAAGTATCTTTGGGCTAGGTAAAATGCATCTAGGGATGGGGCAAGCTAGATATAAAGGCCTAAAGAGAAATGCGCTAAGTTTTTCCATGCGTTGTCTGGTATTAAATCTCAAAAGAGCGACCACAATAAAAAAAGAATTAGAGCAATTACAGGCTAACTACGCCTAAATTTTGGCTAAAAGGCCAAAAAAGGGGAAAAATGCTGACATATTTCGTTAAAAAGAGGAAAAATTGAATTATTTTCCAAAAAAAGCCCCCAAAAAAATTTTTTCAAAAATCTATTTTTAAAAAAATAGATTTTTTATTTAACAAATGAGAGATTTAAGACTAATTCAAAGCTCTCTGATAATATAAAAATATTCTCTCTAAGCAACCAATTATTAAAAAACAAATCAAAAACGATTAGAAAAAACACTAAAACCTCAAAAGAGGAAATATTTGTTAGTAATTTCTTTAATGATATTGGTTTTAGAATTAATAACCTTGACTCATCTATTGAACACAAATCCATTGTTGGAGCAGTGGAACAAAATCAATTTGTTTTAAATGGCAATGATATAGTTCTTAACAACTATGATAAATTCATATCTTATAACTGGATTTCATTCATCGAAAGATTTAAACCAGTAATTTGATATAAATTCCTGTTGTCGAGAAGATCGGAGGAACCGCCCTCTCTTACGGAGCTACACGTGATACTCTCGCGTCACGTGACTCTTCTATCTGAACCTCACACCTGTGCCGAGATTATCTTGTTGTCAATCATTCGTGAATCTTATAAATTATTGATTTAATATCAAATTTTTAGCGGATTGATTTTTATGGAGATTTAGGCTCAATTTTTTAGCAAAAAAAATGAAAAGGAACCAATTTTATGATCAAATGTAGTTTCTCAATAAAACAAATTTTCATAAAAGAGGTTCCTATGGCTAATAAATTTACCACATTTTCGAGTCCATTTAAATCATTTTTTATAAAGTTTCAATTAGAGAATTTGCAAGAAAAACTAAGTTTATGCAGCGTATGCGGTTACTGCAACCTGAGAGGTTTTTAAGCGCTTTAATTCAAAACACTTAGTTTCAAAGATCATGCTAACCTAGCAGATATTTTGAGAAAAATGCATAGTGAACAAGAGGCAAGTCAATACAAACCTTTTCATAATCAAATTAAAAAGGCGGAATGTACCAAATTTATACAAACCATGGTTGAAGAAGCAACTAAAGTACTCTTTCTTGCGCCTTTTAAGCAAGCGTTATCCAAAGAAACTCTTTTTAAAAACATATTTTTACATAACGGTTCCTCTTTAACCTTAAATCCTCGTTTAGCAGAGGAATTTCCTGGTCGCTTTACAAAAACGGCACCTGCAGCAATAGAGTGTCATTTAACTATGGATTTAGTGAAAGGCGTGGCTAATTATATTGCGCTTGATGCAGATAAAGAAAGTGAGAAAAACTATAGACATTCTGAAAAAGGACTAAAAGAAACTTTAGTAATGATGGATGCGGGGTATTTTGATATCGGTTACCTTGAAAAAATAAGCAAATCTGGTGTTTTTTTTATTGTTAGAGCCAAAGTAAATATCAATCCTCTTGTTGTAGCAAAATATAATAAAATGGGCGCAAAACTTTGTCATAATGAAATGAAATTAAAGGAATTAAAAACTAAAAATCATGATTTTGTCGATATGGATGTAAAGTGGGCAAAAACAAATATCCCGATTCGAATCATTCAGTTTTATGGTAGAAAAAGAAAGGGTAAAGGTTACCTAATTACAAACCTAGACAGGGACCAATTTAAGGGTAATAAAGTACTATCACTTTATAGTTTAAGATGGCAAATCGAATTATTTTTTAAAGAATTAAAGTCGTTTTGCAGTCAAAAGAAAGTCAATACTGGAATGCCAATATTGTTAAAACGCTTATATGGGAAAGCATTTTGACTTTGATAGTAAAGCGTTACGTTGCGCTATCAGTCGGTATTTTATGGCAAACGATTATCTCAACACAGAAAATCTGTCGAAGCAGCTTGTGCTGGTTTCCCAAATTAATGAATTACCTAAATTCCGATGAGCAAGACATGAGATTATTAGATGAAATATTCATATTTATTTCGAAAAATTGTGGGAGATCTAATACCAAACGAAATAAAGAAACTGAGATGTTTACATCAGGTCTTATCCCTTACTGTCAAATCAAATACTTAGAATCAGAGTTAAAAAAAAGAGTTTAAGAAATATCGTATGTGTTGTCAATAAGTCAAATAACAAGTACACAAATATTTTTTTCGTGCAACATATAATTTTTTGCAGGCAATAATAGGTACACGCTCACCCATTCACCTATTAATATTTGATTTTATTTTTATTTTCAATCATTTAGGATACAAAGCATGCATCTAAAGCTTGACTTGATTTTAAACCACGATGGATAAAATTTAATATAACAGTCCATAAACCCCTGTAAATGAACATTAACTCCTTTGCTAATTAAAGTTCAAGTTTTTAAAATATCGCTCGCCAAGCAAATGATTTATTTTTTATTTAATTGCACTCTTTGCTTTATCGCTCATTATGATATATCTAAATACCGTAGCTGGTGCCAATTTAAAACCTACTATTTACCGGTCGCTTACTGGTTCTACCACCAGAGTGGCTACTATAAGCTATTTTCATCTAATAACTAGCTTCAAGGCACACCATACCACTGAAATTATTAATAGTATATATATTTTGCCACAATGATGATTTTGAGGAAAAGAGTCCATTACATCACTTCATTAATAAAAACATTGATGATATAATTATCTAAATATAGTTTGACTCTAGTTCTATTTATGGTTGAATTCTTAATTAATTGCATGTTATCAAAATAAATTTTTAATAAATCATTAAAGTTCGATTATGCAAATATTATTAGAGAAATTTTCCAATTGAACACTTTAAGCTCAAGGCTTATTAGGAATGATAGATTAAACTAATTTAGCTGTTATTCTAATTAACAAGAGTACTAATTTTAATACCATTGTGTTAGAAAATAAACCAGGTCTAAATTCGCATTAGTATTCAAAGCATTCGTCCTGATATTTTCATAGATACGCAAAAAGATTACGTAATAGGGATCGAGCATGATAAAATCAGTTGGAAATAAAAGAAAAAGAACATCAAGTGCTTCACATGATTCACTATTAGCATCAACACAGAGTGATAGAGCTAGATTGATATATTCAGCCCCATTTAGAAGATTACAACAAAAAGCCCAAGTTTTTTCTTTAGAAAGCAATTCTGCCGTAAGATCAAGACTAACCCATTCATTAGAAGTCTCACACATAGGTCGATATATAGTTGCACAAATTGCTGAGAAAATAGCAAGTAATAAAGTTTTTGATACAAACGTAAAAAAATACTGGCAGGAAAATGCTTTAGCTATTTCAAATATTGTAGAAACGTCATGTCTAATGCATGATATTGGTAATCCACCCTTTGGCCATTTTGGCGAGGCTGCAATAGTTTCATGGGCTAAGTCAAAAGATAATATTTTACCAATTCTTAAAAAAGCAATTGATTATGATGAAAACCCCAAAAAAAATAAAGAAGACTATTCTAGCATCATGGAGGATTTTATAAATTTTGATGGTAACCCTCAAGGTATCAGAATAGTAACTAAATTGCAGGGAGATGATGGATTTAACGGCTTAAATCTAACTTATACACAATTAGCTTCATTTTTTAAGTATGTTTACTGCCCATCTACAATGCCAAAAGAACGTTCTAATGAATTTAGTAAAAAAATCGGTTATTTTAATACAGAAAAAAAATTAATTAAAGAGATATGGAAAGAACTTAAAATACCCGCTGATAATAGACATCCATTAAGTTTTATAATGGAAGCATCTGACGATATCTCATACTGTATAAGTGATATTGAAGATGGAATAGAAAAAAAAATAATATCTTTAGAACATTTCATTAATTTTTTTTTAAAAGGATTAGAGAAATTAGAACAAGCAAATGAATCTGATATTTTTAACAAACTAAAAGAAAGCCTCAACTACAGCAAGGAAAATAGAAAAATCAGCATATTCATTGACTTTAAAGCAAACCTATCAAATATTTTAGTCAATTTTGTTTCAGATGCTTTTATTCAGAATTATGATGACTATGTCAACTTTAAAATTCACAAACCAATTATAAACCAAGAAACATTTGCTTATGGAATTTTAAAAATACTAAAAACTTACACATCAAAATACTTATTTTGTTCTTACGACGCAGAAAGTATAGAAATTTCAGGGTATTCAATAATTACTGGTATTTTAAAGAAATATCAAAAACTATTGGAATTAAATAAAAAAAATTTTTATTATTTATTAACTGATAATTTCGTTGAAATTAAAAATAATGATTTGCAATACCATAAAAAATTATTTAATCAATTACCAACTCGTCATATTAACTGTTATAAATCTACAATAATTAATGAGGAACTTACGCATGTTGAATCTGCATATTGTGAAGAAGAATGCATGGAAAAAGTTCAGTCTGAAATAGCCTTAAAGTTTGAAAAGTCATTCAATTTAGCAACGAAAACTATAGAATGGCAACTAAGAACACATTTAATAATCGATTTTATTTCTGGCATGACAGACCAATTTGCATTAGAATTCTATCAACTTATAGAGGGAATTAATGTCAATGTATAATACTTTAAAACTCAGCAAACATCCTTATAAGTGGGTCAAACATCTGGTTAACAAAGAACTTGGAGGATGCGGGGTGCTTGAATTTAGTAAATATAATTATGTTCCAAGGACAATTAATGACTATAGATATGAGTTTAAATTAAATCTTCCCGATTTTAATGAAAAGTCAATAAATTACATTATTTCAAATTTAGAACCAGGCTTAGAACTTGCTATTAATTCAAGAGTTTCAAATTCAAATGCTATTCTTCATATTCCAATGATAGATTTTGGAATCAAACTAAATACATCCATACCTGTGGATACATTATTAAAGTTTGTAAAATATTGGAATATGAACTTTATTTTGTTTTCTAGTGGAAGATCATATCATGCATACGGAGATCGCTTGTTAGAGCAGAATGAATGGATTAATTTTATGGGTAGTCTTTTGTTAATTAATATTCCTGGAGAAAGGAAATTAATCGATGACCGTTGGGTTGGACATAGACTTTTAGCAGGCTATTCGTCACTTAGATGGAGTAATAACACATCCCATTATAAGAAATACCCCTCGCGTTCTGGGTTTCTTACCCATGATAATCTATATATAAATGAATCCAACAGTATTAACATGGATTATTATTTTAATTATTAATCCGTTTATAAACTATATAAATGAGATTATTTTAAACAATCTTAACTAAGTTTAAATTTAATTGTTACATTTAAACTTCTGTAACCATTCAGCTATAAAATTCCGCCGAATTAATTTGCAAATTTATTTTTGTAATGGCATTAATTACCTAATTTTGATAGTTAGAATTAGAGTTTGGATATAGCAAAACAGTATATTTATTATTCAATTTTATTGTTCAATAGAGGTCACTTGGAATCAATCACAATCAATTAATGATTAAATAAAGAGCGAAGCTAGATTAAAATCAAATCAAATTGCTTTTCATGCTATTTTACTAGGACTTGAACCCAAATGAGGGACAGGCTCCTAGCCCTTTAAAAACCCAATGCGAGCAAATTGAGGGTATGAGCGCTGGGGTACATCTTTACAATAAAATTTATCTAATTGATAAATATGATCATATGGAATAATTCAAGTCCCGTCTTCGCTCTACTCGATAATCCACAAATAATAATAACAGTTATTACACATAAAAATAAAAATAAAGCCAACAATCAATTTAATATCAACAACTTAGATATTAAGTGGGTATTAAAATGTGATCTTGCCCTGCCTGCAGTGTAAATGCAGTGTAATTATTTTTTAATGTGAATTGCTTTATTCCCCTCCCTTGATATCGCCAACCATCTCCACTTGCAACATTTTCACTACCAACTCGCCGAGCTTTAAACTTAACCTTTTAAGTACTAACGAATAATACTAATATATGCTTGTGACTAGAGGTATATCACTTAGACTATCAACCAACGTAGAATTTTTTATTCTGATTCATCAAATATTGCATGGTTTACTATGTCTTTTTCACCAAATAGATTCTCATGACAATTTAATTCGGTTCTGACATTATTGCTGTCAATAATATTTATGGTAGACCATGTCTTAAATTTTTCGTTTGGAATAGAAAAAGTATAATTGTTATCATGATACTTAAATTTAAGTTGAGTAGTGTTTGTTTTAGTTTCTTTTATTCGTATGAGCTGATTAGTCGAATCAAAATTTAATCTAAGCTTTTCATCTCCATTTTCTATAAATGAATAATATGCACTTTGAGTATGTTGATTTGTACAAATAATGACATTTTGATTTCTAGGCAGAGCGCATGATGCAATAAGAGTTTCATCGGAGATGCAATCTTGCCTATAAGAATTGGTAACTATTTTACCGTTATGGCATTGAGCTCTATAACTTCCTATTTTTATCTCACCATCTTCACAATCTTTTGCAAAAGCTGGATAATTTATTATTACTAGGATAAATAATAGGATGTGTTTACTAAAAATATGCATAGATCAATTTTCTCCTTGACAAAACAGCCCTAAATAACATGTTTCTGAATCACCTAATTCATCGGGTATTTCTTGAATAGCCTTACTAACAATGTTTTTTTCACCAAATGAGTTTTCAGTACAATCTAAAGTTGCAATTAAATGAGCTTTCCTATGAATTTCAATTGAGGCATATGCTCCAAATGTTTCTTGTGGAAGAATAAAGCGATAAAAGTATTCACCGCCTTTAAATCCTAAATAGGTCGTATAATTTCCTTTATCTAACCATCTGATTAACTGGTGGTTTGAATCAAAGTCTTTTGAAAGCTCTATTTTTTCATTGTTTACAAATGAATAGTTCAACGTTTGAGTTGTTTGATTTGCACAAATAGCGGCGCTTTTATTTTTAGGCAAGTCGCAAGAGAAAACTAATACATCATTTTCTTGGCAAGTCGAACTATAAGAATAAAATGGTAATAATAGTAATAGCGGAAAAACAAATTTTTTCATAAAAAAACCTCTTCACATAATTTGTAAGCATTTTGTCGTTCTTCAAGCCCCATGTCACCACCATTGACTTTTTTTGTTACAGCGATTACACCATTATATCCTAGACCTTTATCTGCTGTATAAACAGAACTATATAACCAGAACCAAATGGCGCTCCTAATAGCATAGGGCATTTCATTAATTATTTCGGGATGATTGACGCTATCTGGAGAGCTGTCAGACCAGTAAATATTATACTTGGTTTGGAAAGTACTGTATTTTTCATATCCCGTAATTTGAATTAATCCTCGCCCTCTGAAATTATATCCGTCTTCGGGATGAGTTTGCCTATTTCCATTCAATCTTAGGTAATGCTTCCGTCCTATCGCTTGCTCGTCAGCTCGCCGTATGATGTTCTTGCCTTCTTTTAGATACCCATCTTCTTTAGCTTCTAATGAATGTTCTCTATAATATTTACTGAATTCTAGTAGAGTTTCAGCAGAAAATTGAAAACTTTCGGTTTTTCCTCTCATAGTACTTCCCACTTCGCCTTTTATTTGGGAAAAGAAATGTCGTAATCTTGTTGGCGTATCGATGAATGTCAAGCAACCTGTCCCTTTTTCTTGGTATTATTAGTCTCATTTTCTTTTACTGGGTTAAATACTATTTCATCTTGATAATCCCAGTCTCTGGTATTTCGATTGTTCCAACGCTCTGGAAGAGATAATTTAGCACGTTCATAAACTTTTTTTCGATTCGCAAGTATTTCACCATCGATACCCTGGTGGCGCTGTGCGGGTGTTACGTATTTAATGCCACTATGCCTGTGTTCATTGTTGTACCAATCCACAAAACTGAGTACCCACTTTCTGGCATCTTCAATACTTTTAAAACCGTCTCTTGGATATTGTTTACGTGTTTTCATGCTTCCAAATAAACTCTCAGAAAAAGCATTATCTTTACTCACTGCAGGGCGGCTATATGAAGCAATTACACCTAAATGCTCTCATTTAGCCTTCATTGTATAGCCAGTCTTAGGGCTGCCATTATCAGAGTGAAGTGTTAATTTGACCTTCTTAATATTCTCCTTTAAATATGGTGGTATGATTTTCCTGTAATCATCTTTAGTCTATAATAACAAAAAATAGGAGACTATATTATGACAACAGAACCTAAAAAAATTCGTGTTAATTTTACCCCACAGCAAAAGAATGAATTTGCAAAAT
>NZ_JBHLXE010000011.1:0-14260 GCF_042432445.1 Thorsellia kenyensis
TAAAGCGAGCCTACCGCAATAAGCCGTTAACAAAAGAGGATAAGGCATTCAACCGAGTCTGTAGTGGAATAAGAAGCCGAGTAGAAAGTATCTTTGGGCTAGGTAAAATGCATTTAGGGATGGGGCAAGCTAGATATAAAGGCCTAAAGAGAAATGCGTTAAGCTTTTCCATGCGTTGCATGGTATTAAATCTCAAAAGAGCGACCACAATTAAAAAAGAATTAGAACAATCACAGGCTAACTACGCCTAAATTTTGGCTTAAGGGCCAAAAAAGGGAATAAATGCTGACATTTTTTGTTAAAAAGAGTAAAAAACAAATTATTTTCCAAAAAAAAAACAAAAAAACGGTAAAAAAAAATTTTTCAAAAACCTAATTTTAAAAAAATAGGTTTTTGATTTAACAAATGAGAGATTTAACACTAATTCAAAGCTCTCAACTTAAATTAAAATCGTAATAAGGCAAAAATACTTTTAAAGTAATCATTTTTTGAACAGCGGAATGTGGGATAAATTATTATTGTCAATTTAAATATTCTTTGCTGTCAATCAATCTAAAAAATAGCTCATTAATAAGTTCATTCAACGAAGATTCATTAATCAATTTATCCATTAGTACTTGCATTTTTTTCTTATAGACCAACTAAAATGAACGTAAGGACTATGATAATGCAATCAATCTATATGAAAATCACCAATATGTCGCCTAAGAAATTAAAATATATTGATAAAAAAACACCCCTATTGAATGCATTGTTTAGAAATGCAATCTACTGACAATCCCTTTATCTTACAAAGGGGAAAGTAAGAATGACCAAACAAGAATTTTAAAGCTGTAACGCTTTGATTCGCTCGGTAGCTTCTACATGCAAAGGATCGACAGATAAAACTTTTTCATACCAATATATGGCTGTTTCTTTATCTTCAGCAAAACACCCTTCTTTCTCATTAAATGCGCTATCGAATTCTTTAGCATAAGCTAAGCTGATTTGCTTATCTCCCGCTTGAGATTTATACGCATAAATTCTTTGAGCAACTTGACAAAGTTTTTTAGATTTGGCGTTAGCAATGATTTTCATAAGATCAGCGCCACTAGGTGAAGATTGAAGACAACTTTTAACGAAAGCTAATTCATCTGTTGCGGTTTCATCTGTTATTAAACAGGCACTATTAAGATTTTCTTGATTAAATGCAGAGGAAATTTGAGTCTCATCAGTTTTGAGTAGCGATTGGGGAGCAATTTCATCAAACTGGTTCTGAACTTTTTCAAATAGTTCCTTAAAAAACTGAGGACCTTTCAAGTAATACAAGATGCCGCATGCCATAGCCACCAATATAAGGATTGAAACTAATCCTATCATAGTATTTTTAAGAACCCCACTGCTTTTTTTCTTATCTTCATTTAACGTTTTAGGCTGATTTTCAGCTGACATTGTATCAAAAGATATTTTTTCCTCAGCTGTTAGCTCACTGGTCATATCCACCTGTGGTAGCTCTATCTGTTCAATGTTTTTTTCGTCTAATTCGGGTGGCGTCGACTCCTGAATTTTAGAAGGTATAGGAGCAGATTCAGCATTTAGCGTGGCGTTGCCTAACGCAGATGAGGCAAGTAAGCCTTCTTCTAAAATAAGTACTCCAAAAGCCTTATTCTTTTCGCTATCTTCCAATTCAATTTTAAAAGAAGTTCCGGTCAACTTTAGTAATGGGTCAAGTATATTATCCAGAATATCTATATAATAGCCCTCAGCACTGACGCCAAGCGTTGACACTTCATGATAAATAATGGATGGACTCCAAATCCCTTTTTCACCAAGATAAAATTGATCCTGATTACGCTGAATATTGAATCTTAACTCTTTTGTTTCAAATCTCCACTCTTTAATTAGTAATTTGGCACGCCCAGGAACTGAAGGCGTCAAAGGTTTAAGGTTAACTTTTATGATAGTAGACATGCTTTAGCTGTATCCTTATAAATTGTTTCTCACTAAAACGAAAAAATGTAAAATCTTGATGTTTTCCATCTACGGCTTCATGAGTGAAATGATTTCACCTAACCGCTGATTTTCTTGGACTGTGAATTCACTGCCAAATTGATGTCCTGCGTTTTCTTCAATCGCCTCTTTTAGAGCAACAAACCAATCATAAACAAATCTTTGAGTGTAGGGTACAGGCTCCTCACTAAGATTAATTAAAGAACTCGAACTGTCTAGCGTGAAGTTGATAGAGTTCATACTTTCAGGTAATTGAAATATTTCTGCGCCTGCATTAAATCGGCTTTTAGGCCTTTGCGATAAAGGTTGTTTCACATATCCTAACCATGAAAGAAAATCCCCTAAATGATTTAATACCCTAAAAACTTGCTTATTAACTATCCTCTCACGTCTAACACCGATCTGCTGAGCACCATTAAAGCAATTCATTAAACTTTGATCGACTTGATTTCTAGAGGCAATGTTAATTATTTCATCTGTCAATAGTTCCATTATTGTTTTAGGTATACCTAGCCCTTGGCAGATTTTTAAATTATCCGGTAGTTGCCGTAAATGGGCATACCACTCTTGAATGACATTTTGAACAAATAGCTTATCGGCTTCTGTAACATTCTCAACAGCATGAGCTGATACTGCTTCAGTATTTGCATTTGATTGATTATCATTTATAAGCTGAGGTTCTTGGCTAAAAATATCTATCTCATCTCCAAACCCATTGTCCACAGCAAAAGGATCAAATTTTGTATTGACAGGGACATTATTCTGAGACTCAGTCTCAACTGTTTGTCCAGTGATCTGAATATGTTGTAAATAGATCCTTTCAATAGATTCTTTATTGGGCATAAGAGCCAATAGAATTTCACCATGACGCTTGGCTTGTTTAGTCAAGACATTGATTATTTCTCTTGCAATATTCTCTTTAGCCGTTACCTCTTCTTCACCTTGAGAATGGTACCATTTTTTCAATCGACTCGTGACTAAATCATGTTTCGTTTGTTCTAATTGTTCTCTTATCCTATCTAATTTAAAACTTAGACCTGTAGTCAATTTCAGCGCATCAATAATCCGACTTATCCCACCATCATTTAGAGTCAACATGGCATCCCAAGCATTACTTGGTTCCGCAATATGTTTTTGAACAATTTCATCATCACAAAATGTCTGTTTCATCAAAGCTAATTTATCGAGATGACTTGGATTAAAAGCAACTTCTTCACCCGCATTCAGCTCAATAGAAGAAAATTGTTCAAGTCTCGGTTTTCTGACTAAGAATGTATTATTAAATGGCCCTTCTCCCCATTTTTCTAACCAATCATATTGACCGAATCGCTCTAAAATAGCCATTTTCATTAAGCCACCCGTTCCCCAAACTTCTTTTAGCTGAAGTGGATCTAGTGTTAAACTCTGTCCAACGCGCATATCAAACATAGTCAGGGCCCATATTAATCCACTATGCCTTTTGCTTCTCGTCGCCGCGTCTTCACCTTGTGTTTTTTTGATCCAATCATCAAGCACAGGACCTACGGAAGTAACATCAGACTGTTTCGCTGATGACGTACACATAACTAAAGTATTCATCTCTTGGTTGTCAGTGTAACGCTCAAAGAGATAAGCCACTTTACCGCGTAAAAATAGCTGTGCAATTCCACTATCTGCAGTCGTTTTATCTAATTCATCAAGTGATTCTAAAGATAATCTCCCTCGATAACCTGGAAAATCAAGAAGATCTACTTCGTCAAAAATAGGCTCACAAACTTCATCGCTCAGTGGTACATAAAGCTCAACGGTTAAAGCTGCAAGCAAAGATAAGGATAGGATTACTTCATCAGTAGTTAATATGCCTTCTGAGTAATTAACACTCAATACAGAAATCTTATCATCTTCATTCTGAGTCAATCTTTCTAGCATATCGACATTCATTATGCTGTCTTTTTGTGAAAACTGCCCATTTTCTTCAATGACTAAAGCTGTCAAAGGAGCAAACACTTGCTTAGCTCCTTTGAGCGTTGTAATGGCCACCGCAAATTTCACATACATTTCAGTAAATGCTTTGCTTCCACCCCATAATAATGAAAATAATTCTGCTCTATCAATAATTGAGAGATAAGGGGCAACAGCAATTGCCTCAGGCCAATAAGTGTATTTCATCACTTGCTGACTTTTTCCAGCAAGACGAGTCATATAATCCCATAGTGAGACGACATCATCTGCATCAACCCCAGGAATCACTTTGGTTGATTTTTTAGATGTGATTTTTTTGATATGTTGAGTAATTAGTTCCTCATTTAGGGAAAAATCTATTTTTTCTTGATTAAAATCGTTATAAAAAGAATTTGCCAAAATTTTTGCTATTTCAATTTCACTGAAAATTCGTAATTGAACCGGATAATCATCAGGCGCTAAACTGTTTCTAGCGCTGAAGCGAGTAACAAGTCCCGTTGCTTCTTTACCGCCACCAGGGGGATTTATATGATTGATGAAATCAAGTTTATGTAACCCTAATTGAGTTTCGAGTTTACCTGTTGTTTTACTCGAGGCTAGAGAAGAGATCAGATAAGACTTACCTGCTTGAGATAACCCAAAAAAACCTACTGTCATAGGCAAAGAAGCCGCATGAGATAAACTTTTTGCCTGGTTTCTTGCTCTTCTTAATGCGATAGTTAATGAATTTGCTTCATTATCCACCCGTTTTACAGTTTGTCTGGTTTCTTTAATCCAATTAATGGCCATATCTGCACCATCATAAATATTTTGCCAGCTATCAATCAGGGCTTTTTGTTCGGATTTCAGCTGCATTTTAGAACTTTCCGGTATAAGAGAATTTATCATTTTGTAATCACCCTTCCGCTATCCATCCAATAGTGAGTAGCTCCTAATCCTGTATCAGCAAGTGTATTTAGTTGCAATTTTAACGCACTAGTAACCGTTTTGACAGGTTCTCCCTCACGATTGAATAATTCAGCGTTATTTAAATGAATTTCTTGCTCATGGTGCTGAGAAGACACCTTCATATTAGGATCAGTTTTATTGCGTTTAGTTCGCAAAGAGACACGAATCAGACCTCCCCTTGCAATTTCTTCTTTAATCTTATCATTCTGGATAGTTAAACTAAATAAAGCTGACGCAGGCCACCTTTCAATATTAAATTGACGATACCCGAGGCGCATTGTTCCTCTTAATTCAAAGACCTCATCATCAAGCTCGGAATCTGGGGAGTCCAAATCCACTTCTTTGTAATAGACATTTTCTTTCTTTATAAGGTTACTATTATCTAGCATACCAAGATAGCGAACAGTTGAATAAGGTTTAAAATTAGACGCTTTAAAATAGAAATTTGGTAATTTCAATTTATCAGCCAATAAACATAACATAGCACCAACAGCGGCAGTTGATTTAGGATCATCAATTCGACCTTGCTTATTAAATGGATACCACTCACCAGTATAATATCCTTGAAGCGGTAAAATTCTTGTCGAGGGAACGGGTTGCAGCTGATTTAACAAGGCTTGTACACCTGGTAATCTTGATGGACGACCTGTAAGTAATAAGACATCACAACCATAATGATATACCACCTCTGATAATGCTTTAAGGCTTTCAGTAATATTCATACGCCCTGTTAAAAAAGCCTGGTGAAGGTGAGCTAAATCAAAGGAAATTGAGACATCTAATAAATTAAATTCTAAATGATTTTGATTTAGCTCTTTTCTTAGCTCTTGATAAAAATAACCCAATACATTTTCAGTGGGTTTTTGATGTTCACCTAATAATTCAATTATTTTCATATCAATGGGCTGAGATAATTGAGCAGGATCGTATTTTTCATAAAGACTTAAAATTTTCAAACCAAGAGGACTAAGTAATTGCAAAGTTAATTGTTGTCTTAATACTTGCTGTTGTGCTGTTACTCTTTCACTACCAAACAAACGAGAAAGTAGGCTGCTTGGTTGTGATAATCCGACTCGTTTCAATGCTCCTTCTATCATGGGGATAACATAGAGTTGAATGACATCTAACAGAATATCATCTCCTGCGATTTTGAATCCATCTCTAAAAAGTTGAAAAGGTTCTATACCAACATTGCTCCCTTTCCCTTCATCTAATTTGTAATGGGTAATCACCAAATCCGTGGTTCCTCCTCCTATATCTATAGAAGCAATATTTAATGTTTTCCCAAATGTTTCACCTAATAGCTCTTTTTTATCCGGCCTAGCTAATGCAGCAAAAAACTCTTCAGAGCGTCCGTCAAATCTATGTTGAGTCTCGTTATATAGATAAACCATTTGTCCACAGGTAGCTTCATCCCATTGCACATTTACCCTGGGGATAGGCATAGAAGTAAATACAGACACATTAGGTTCTTCTTCTTGCCTCATTACTTTATCATCATGATTATGCCACCCCATACTTTTCCATACCAATCCAATGGCTTGTTGCATTCTTTTCTCAAAGATTTGACGCTCAGGTTTAGGCATAGATGGCGGAATGGTTAAGATAATATTTTTTAAATAGCGTGGTGCTACAGCGTGACTCATTTGCAGGCGTTGGGAGACACTATTCATCTGAATAATTGCATGAGATAAAACTTCACAGAGCATAAATGTCATTAATGAAGAGCGACAATATTTAGGGGAAAATACAGGTATCCTCTCATGAGGTTCTAGGGTATATAGCGCTTCTCCCGTATCATTAATAAGACTTATCAAAGGTGCAGCTGTTGCCAAAGGTTCGTGATCCGATTTAACGAAGGCCTTATTAAAGCGCCACCCCGCCTCAAAAGAATCTTCATCCCATAAATATCTTTTGGGGCTTGAAATACCGGTAGAACCTTCAGTACCTAGACGTTGGGCGGCAAGCCGAACCGCTTCCCCGCCAATTCTTGTCATAGTTGGCCAGGTAAATGCATCATGTCGTCCGCTTTGCATGCAAAAGTCTTTTTTTCCAAATTCAGCTTGAGCAAATTCTACTCGACTCTCAAAAGGTTCTATATAGACATTATGAGGCGTTGTTAAATCACGAAGCTTTAATTCATAAATTTGCTCTAAAGTCTCTTTATCTGCTTCATGATGTTCTACCATTATTCCACAAGTTCTTGAATTACCTACATCTAGTAAAAGATCTACACCAATAGATTTATTCGATTTGTTATTAAAGCAGGCAGTCACTTGGATATCTGGTAGCCTTAGGCATTCATCTAAAATAGAGAGAAAATTAAGATAATGGGCTTGATGGTGTAAAAGAGTAACACTTTCTTCAATATCTTCAGTGTGCATTCGTAATCGAGATAATGCATTCTCTTTAAAAACCTCTATCAGCCAATCATTTACCCAAGTTAGATTCAAATAATCTCCATGTTCGTTAGATCGAGCAGCAAGCCCAAAATTTACTCCTGAATTAATATCTTCTCTAGTTGGGGCTAAGTATTGTGTATGCGTGCTGTCTGTAAACACTTTCGTATCAAACGCGAACACGACGCGATAAGTATTACCTTCGTTATCTGCATCATCTAGTTTAATAATTTGAGCTCTTACCCAATTCAATGGTCCTTTTATAAATTGCCGAGGAGGGCTTATACGAAAATAGGGAATAGGTAACCATATCCCATTTAATAAGTTTAGTGATTGTTCAAGTGGCATATCAAATTGACTTTGTGCAGGAAAACCTGTGCCGGGTTGCACAAAACCCTCTTTTCTTTCATCAAAAACCAAACGGACTAATGTGCCATCTAAGGGAGACTTTATAAACTCTCCAGCCCTCATTTTTTTGATATTAGCATCAATTCCAAAATCAAGACATTGAATACCGCTATCCTCAATCAAAGTAACTTTATCTTTGAAATCTATCAGTGGTGCTAGCATAATTACAACTCCAATTGATATCCCTTAGGATATTTCGCTTTTTAATATTTAAAATCCACACAATCAATTATATCTATTTGATGCAACTATCTTTTACCAACTATGAATTAAATATATCAATAGAGTATTAACTGATTGCGATCTGTTATTCTTGACTTTTCATATTTATAGGGAAAGGATTTACTCCCTCATATTTACCTAGACATTCTGCTTTTGCTGAATTTCCTTGAGTGCATTCAATGGCAGGTAACTGATACGTGCTTCCATCACTACACTCTGCTACATTATCATTATTTATCCCAAGGGAGTTACCGATTAAATCAGCTTTGACAACCCCTTTACACACTGTGCCATCTGTTTTTTTGATTTGAACTTTTCCTTCACCATTTTCAAATTGATAAGATAAATCTAAAGGTTTTCCCGTTTTGACATCTTGAATACCACTCGATGCCTTCCAAGCACCATCTAAAAAGTTTGTTCTGCCACCCGCATTAGTCGGAATTTGAAGACTTTTATTCTCAGAGGCATTCTGTGAAAAATTGCTGTTTCCTTGGTTTTCATTTTGCCCTTGGGCTACGTTTCCTTGTACAGCATTTCCTTGAGTATTTTCGGCCTCAGTAGATAAATTTTGATTGGCAATGGGCTTGTTTTCTTGCTGCTGATTACCATTAGCTTCATTACCTAATTCAGGTAGTAGTGGAGGAGTCATTTGTTCTGTACTTAAAGTCTCATTTACTGCTGGTGATTCGGGTAATCGAGTATTGGGACTTTCAGCACCAGGTAATTCTGGTTTTACTGCCTCAGTATTCTCAGTGCCAACTAATCCATCAACAGCCACATTAGTTTCCTCGACAAATGGTAATTCGGGTAATGCTAATCCAGCTTCACCTAAATTAGGCAAATCGCCATTTGGTATATTCCCATCTGGTAAAGTTAAATCAGGAGAAATTAATTCAGATAAGTTAAGGTTTGGAAGACTAATATTTCCGTTTAACAAATCAACTCCTGGTAAGTCTAAAGTGGGAAGTGTTAATTCAGGAATTTTTATATCCGGAGGAGCTTCCAGAGGTTCTTGCACTGATTCATCTTTTATATTTTCTTCAGGTTTTATATTTTCTTCAGGAACGTTTTTTGTAGGTTCTATAATTGAGGGAATAGTTATATTTGGTGTACACCCCCTCATTAAAAAGAAAATTAACGCTATAAGAATAAGTAGTAAGGGAATTAACCAAAGCCATCTTAACCATGGGTAACCAACCGGTTTTTCTTCGACCACTTCTGTATTTATTTGAGGTTCTGGAGCAGGTGGAGGAGTTGGCTTGACACTTCTAAGAATATCTAACGGATCAAACCTTATTTTTTCTAAATTATGTAAAAATCCCCAAAACGTGACGACCGGTTTACCATTAACTAAATATATGTGGGAACTGTCAGGAAATTGTTTGGCTTTTTCAAGTAAGTGAGCAAATAAAACATGTTCTTCCTTTGGGCTACTTTTCATAGAAGTACTAATAGCATCAAGGCTCGTATGAATTGTCTCAAGTTGCTGCAGGGCATTTTGTCTTTCACTTTCGCTAGCAGCAGACCAAGGAATCACATCTCCTTGTTGAGCAGAATACCAATCAATCCTATCACCAGCCTCATTCATTTGTAATATAGCTAAAGCATCAGCAACCTCTGCTTTATTTTGTAATCGAAGCATTTCCCTAATTTGTATTGCAGATAAAAAAACAGGTTTACCCTGTTCGCCTATTGGTTGAAAGTCAGTTAATGAATGACTTCTTAGCAGTACTCTTGCCATGTGTGATCCCTAATTAATATCGTGGTCAGTCAGTAAACACTTAATTCGGCACTATTTATCGATTTTTCTTTTAACTATTAACATTTAGCTGTAAAAACTAAATTAACATGTGCTTTAATTATAATCCAAATAATCAGTATTAGCCTAACCTTTTAAAAATTTAGACGCATTTAACTTTTAGCTACGAAAAATCATAAATTGCCTAGAAAAGAGTGTTAAAATATAAAAATAACATTTTTAAGATTTTAACACTCCAAATTCTAAGGTCCTTTATGACAACACAACCTATAAATAATCACGCTTTACTTGATATCATTGCCTGTAGGTCTCATTGTGGTGCGTGTTGCATAGCTCCTTCAATTTCCAGTCCGATACCTGGTATGCCAAATGGAAAAAAGGCAGGTGAGCCTTGCATCCACTTAAATGAAGAAATGAAATGCCTAATATTTTCTTCAAAAGACAGACCTGCTTGTTGCGGGGGGCTTCAACCGACAAAAGAAATGTGCGGAGACACAAGAGAGCAAGCATTAAGATTTTTGGGTATCTTGGAAGCTGACACTATACCGGTTAAACTCTCAATTTGACTTAATGTCATTATCTTTATTCTCAATCCCTTACGATTGTAATATTGTATTGATATCGGCTTTATTTTTCAAAGTATCTCACTGAATTCAGAACGATAATCACGGCCTCTTAGTGCTAAAAAATCTAGCGTGGCTTGTGCACTACGATTAATCACCCTATTCAAAGGAAAATCTACTTCCTTAAGTATCCTTTGGCAATGAGAGAAATCACCTAAATCATAAGCAATATGAGAATCAGAACCAACAGATAATACTCCCCCTGCAGCTTTCACGGCCTTAACTATCTCAATACAATTTTTTTCACTTCCTTTTCGAGAATGCGTAAAAGAAGAGTTATTTAACTCAAGAGCAACATTATATTTTGCTGCAGCTTCGCAAACTGATTTTATATCTATCGGAAATTTTGGATTCCCTGGATGGCTGATGATATGTACATCACCATTTTGGATTGTTGCAATAAGGGCCTCAGTATGTAAATCAGTGTTTTTTGGGGAGTAAACGGGCTCATGAAAACCAGCTAAAACGATATCGACATTTGAAAGCATAGGTCCTTTGCAGTCTATTTCACCTTGTTGATTTTTTATATTTGCTTCAATCCCTCTTAAGATGCCAACCCCATTGATCACTCTAGGCCATATTTTGAGGTTCATAAAATGCCAATAATGGGGAGCATCAGCCATATCGGGTCCATGATCAGTAATCGCAATAAGTTTTAAATTTTTTGATTGAGCGATAGGGATATAATCATGCAAAGTACTATAAGCATGGGTACTTGCAATAGTATGCATATGGAGATCGACAGGAAACATATTTACCTCTGGAGTGGTTAGCTTAAATACTAAAAATTAGTAGTACAAAGTTTGCCTAAATCCTGAATACGGTTGGATTGACAAAACAGTCTCTTAGCTTGTTAAATAAGAAAAATCGGAAAGTATTAATAAATATTCAATTCATTCCCTTTTACCATAAGATTACCATTATTAAATAAGTTTTGCATTAAACAAAGTACATTATTCTTTTGAATTTTTGTGGTATGAAGACTATTTTTTAGAGCGATTTAGGAGTGCAAAATGGCTATTTATAATAACCTATATATAAGTTATTCATCTTTTGGCAAACAAACTTTCGGTATTTTCTTTATATTTCTGGTAGAATTATAGGAAATCTCGAATTAATGTTCATTAATTTAATTTATTCATTTTATATTAAGGAATTTAACTATAATAAGTAAGATTAATAGATAAATTACTTAACATTTTGACGATAGAATATATGCGATAATAATTTGAGTCTCTTTAATTACTTAATGAGTTTATAACAACTCATAGTTATTTTAATCAATAAATTAGGAATATAAATCATGGGCTTTAAATGTGGTATTGTTGGTTTACCAAATGTCGGAAAATCAACTCTTTTTAATGCATTAACACAAGCAGGTATAGAAGCAGCAAACTTTCCATTTTGTACTATTGAACCCAATACAGGTGTTGTTCCTGTTCCTGATCCTCGTCTAGACGAATTAGCATTAATAGTTAAACCACAAAGAATACTACCTACTACCATGGAATTTGTAGATATTGCTGGTTTAGTTAAAGGAGCCTCTAAGGGAGAGGGATTAGGAAATCAGTTTTTAAGTAATATTAGAGAAACTGATGCCATAGGCCATGTTGTCAGATGCTTTGAAAATGAAAATATAATACATGTAGCGGGTAAAATTGATCCTATTGATGATATTGAAACAATTAATACGGAGCTTGCATTAGCTGATTTAGATACTTGCGAAAAAGCAATTCATCGAGTGCAAAAAAAAGCAAAAGGCGGGGATCATGATGCAAAAATAGAACTTGAAGCGCTATTAAAGTGTTTACCTCATCTTGAAAATGCAGGGCAATTAAGATCTTTAACTTCACTTAACGATGAAGAAAAATCTGCGATTCGTTATATTAATTTTTTAACATTAAAACCGACTATGTACATAGCAAATGTTAATGAAGATGGTTTTGAAAACAATCCTTATCTTGAAAAAGTGCGAGAATATGCTGCAAATGAAAATGCTGTAGTGGTTGCTGTTTGTGCTGCAATAGAGTCTGATTTATCTGAGTTAGAAGAAGCGGATAGAGCTGAATTCATGGAGTCCTTAGGGCTTACTGAGCCTGGATTAAATAGAGTAATAAGAGCTGGTTATGAGCTACTAAATCTGCAAACCTATTTTACTGCCGGGGTAAAAGAAGTAAGGGCTTGGACTATACCAGTTGGAGCTACGGCACCTCAAGCAGCGGGTAAAATTCATACTGATTTTGAAAAAGGGTTTATTAGAGCTCAAACTATTTCTTTTGCTGATTTCATTAACTATAAGGGCGAACAAGGCGCTAAAGAAGCAGGGAAAATGCGAGCAGAGGGTAAAGAATATATTGTAAAAGATGGTGATGTTTTGAATTTCTTATTCAATGTGTAGTAATCCTTAGTTCCTGATAAACACCAACTTCAATCCATCAATTACCCCCTTGAAAATCAAAATTTTGAAGGGGTCATTCCTTTCTGTTCTTCACATAGGCTAAGCAATAGTAAGTCTATTTAAATTCTGCCGTTTCCCTTTTGTTCGCAGGATTTTAAGAACTCAATTTATTTTTCCTTTTAGAATCCAACTTATTTGAGTTAATTCCACTTGTGCAAGTTCGGGTGGAAGCAAAAAATATTTTTCACTGCAGGTGATGAGCTATGTTATGAACTTTTTTATTTTTGCCGTGTCATTAAATTAACAGTATTGAACTGACTACCGTTCTAATCTAAGGCTTTAGTCGTTTTGTAGTTAATTTCTGGATGTGAGTTCAAAACTTCCACAAAGGTAATAGCTATAAGAAAGAATAAGAAGTTTAGATGTGTATATTTGCATAAAATTTTATTCAGGTTTTGATAAAAATCTTAACATTTATTATTTTTTGCCTTACAATAATTTTCAATTTATTACTTATATCAAATAAAGAATCAGCTTTTTTATTCTTATTTCTCATCAGGGTGGATGTTTTTGTGTCAATTTCTTATGTTAGATTTTGCAATGTTTTTATTTGCATGGGGGTCATTCATTCTGCTCAAGCACTAGACATTAATTCGAATGCGATTATTAATCAACAACAAAAAATACAACAGGAGCGCCAAGAGGCAAGGCAAATGCAACTTGCCGAAGAGTTACCCTCTGTTCGTTTTGAAGCAAACTCTGGAATTACGTCTTCTTCAGATTACCCCGTTGAAGAAACTTGCTTTGTTATTAATCAAATCGTGATTGAAGAAAGAGAATCTCTTCCTCAAGCTATACCTATTAATCTAATAAAAGCGTCCGCTGAAGGATTATGTTAGGCGGCATAGGCATCAGCCAGTTGATCAGTAATTTGCAAAATCTCATTATTGACAGAGGGTATGTCACAACTCGTATTGTTGCCCCCGAACAAGATTTAACCACCGGCGTGCTAACCTTAAAAATCATTCCAGGTAAAATACGAGATGTCTATTTTGAGGAGGGTGTCAAGGGCAGTCATGCCTATGCTTTTTTATTGACTGCCATGCCCGCTAGGGCTGGTGACTTGCTAGATTTACGAGAAATAGAGCAAGGATTAGAGAATTTACAGCGCCTTCCTACAGTCCAAGCAGAAATGGAAATTGTCCCTACGGAAAATCAAGGGGAAAGTGATATTGTCATCAGGCGCAATCAGAAGAAATTTTGGCGCGTTGCGGTATCACTCGATAATTCAGGTTCAAAATCCACAGGTACCTATCAAGGCAGTGCCACCTTATACGTTGATAATCCTTTTGCGTTAAGTGATTTGGCTTACTTCTCTTGGAATAATGACGTACACGGTAAAAGTTCACAAGGGACTCAAAATCTCACAGGACATTACTCCTTACCTTTTGGCGATACGCTAGTCTCATTTACTGGTAGTCGTTATAACTATCATCAAACCGTTGCGGGTCTCACAACAGATTATGAGTATAGTGGAGACAATAACAGTTTAAATTTACAACTCGCTCATATG
>NZ_JBHLXE010000012.1:0-10661 GCF_042432445.1 Thorsellia kenyensis
TACGAACAAGGCTGACTGATAATTTTCAGGTGCTAAAACCTGCATCTTGATTTCCATTGAGTATATACTAACCAAATTTAAAACGGAATCGAATCATCAACCCCCCCAGGCGGCACAGCACTTGGCGCATTGTTCGGACTAGCCCCTGAGTATTGCGTTTGAGTCTGTTCCTGTCTACCTCCAACCATCTGCAATGTGCCGTTGAATCCTTGCACAATGACCTCAGTCGTATATCGCTCAATCCCCTGTTGGTCTTGCCACTTCCTTGTTTGCAATTGCCCCTCAACGTAAACTTGAGCCCCTTTTTTCAAGTACTGTTCAGCGATTTCAGCTAACTTGCCAAAGATTACAACACGATGCCACTCGGTTTTTGACTTTTCCTCGCCTGTCGCCTTGTCTCGCCAAGTCTCGCTTGTTGCGATGTTAAGTGTTGCGATAGGGTCGCCACTTTGTGTACGTCTGATTTCAGGGTCTTGCCCCAAGTTGCCTAAAATAATTACGCGATTTACACCTTTACTTGCCATGCCCTAACTCCTTATATCCAAATTCGTGGAAAGTGATTTTCACTACTGCTGTATTGAAATCTTCAACTAAAGGTAATTGGTCAACAGTTCTAAAGTCCTCACTTTTTGTTTTCCAATCGCACCCATTAAATACAGGTTTATCATTTTCAGTAAGATGGATATCTAAAAAACCTCTACTACACTGAGTTGCAAATACATGCTTTTGCGTTTTAACATCAATGTAATCATCTAAAAGCTGTTTGATTTCCCATTCGTGATTTTTTACTACTTCTAGCAATTTAGTTTCCATGATTAACTTCCTCAAAAATTTCTTCCATCAATTCATCAAAGCTTTTTCTGCGATTATCCAAATCAAAGTCGCTAGGCTCTGACCATTGGCCGCTTTCTGGCAGTGCGTTCAAATAATCTTCGCACATCACCATAAATTCTGGCTCTTGTGGTTTTCGACCACACTCGACACCGCTAAGGTAGGCGCTACCAACTCCAAGAGACTTAGCCATTTGATACAGCGTGATTCCTTTGCGTATGCGTAAAGCTCTGATTTTCTTGCCCCATTCAGTGAGACCGCCACCGAAATTGTAGAGGTGCGCATTTCTTAAATCGCTCATTTCAAATAACTCCGTGTTTCTCTAAAATAGGCTTCAAATTAGGCTTTTCGTAACACTCTGGCTTTCTAATTTTGCCGTTATTGTCAAAAAGCAACCATAAACCACCACGTTTAACAACATTAAACTCATTGCTAGTTAGCTGATAGCTAGAGAATTTAGTCCAATTTGAGCGCATGACTTCTTTTATGCAGTCGATTAGGCAGTCGATGTTGTAATTATTGTCAACAGTCCAATCGTAAGAGTCTTTTAACGACTCTAAGAAAGAATCTGAATCAAGCATAACGATGTAATAGCTGTTTACAACAAAGATATCCGCTAATGCGTCATATATTTCTATGATATCGTTATTTTTGATTGCTAAGTCAAGTTCTTCGCTTTCTTCTTTAACTAGAGAAACTTGATGATTGATTGCTTCCTCTGTTACTTCAAAATGATCACCGCGCGCGACATTGTTCCATTCGACAACCTGAACGGCTAATTGAAGTAAATCGCTTTGTTGTCTCAGTTTAATTAATGCATTTTTCATTTTATTCCCCTATAAATTCCGACTTCTTCTTAACTTCAATCAGTGAGTGGCTATCGCCAAAAACGACTGTTTCAGCGTAGTCATCACAAAGATATGAAAGCCCAACGTATTTTTTTGAAGCGTCCAAGTTATCAACCCAAACTTCACCATTGAATGTTGGAGTGTTCTTAAATCTGTGAATCTTCATATCAAGGTCTTGCGCATAGAAACCGTTGCGCTTGAACTTAATTTTTTTCACTGCGTCAAATACTTTTATTTCGGTCATTGTGCATCCCTTATCATTTTTTCAAGCTCCTCTATTTCAGTTATACCTTTGTGCAAGGTACCTGTAAGTTCTTTTGATGCTCGGAAATAGATAACTAACCCCCTTTTATACAAACCATCTGAATCCATGTAATTTTCTATTTGAGCCTTTTTAATTTCATTAATATTGATTATTTTATTGCCTAGCTTGATAAAGTTTTTCATTGCATTGTTTCCTTTTTGATAAATGACTTAACCCGAATTTGGGATATAAAAAAAGCGCCATTGGCGCTCTAGTTGTGTTTCTTTTTTTTAATTAAATGCGGTCCTTTCAAATCATAACCAACATCGAATCTATCTTCGAAATTAACATGATTTTTATAGTATTCAGCTCTGCATTTCTCGCAACAGTAATCAATATCGCAACAATTAACAGCCTGATAATTACAACCAGGACATGGTGTTTCTTCGGCTGTTGCTCGCTTGTAAATGATAAATAATGCAATTATTAAAATTATAGACAGAATCATAAATCAATCTTCCTTTGGCGGTTCTGGCAATGGTTGCCAATAATCATTAACATCAACAGCAGTCTTTAACCCACTTTGATATATCCAAACAAAACCGCCTGCAGTTTCATTTTTAGCATAAAAAGCACCTGCGTTTATAACCCCATTTCGGCACATGATTACTTCTTGGTTCAATTCAGGCTGTTTATCTCTGACCTTAGTCCAGCTCTTGTATGTATTATCTGTACTGAAATCTGGCAAATAACACCAACATTGAACATAAGTATCACAGTCAAAATACTCATTTTCGTAATGAAAATACCACTTTCTTTCTTCGTCACAGTAACCTACAAGTAAAGGGTCCTCATAGCCAATCACTCTAGCTAGAACAGGCGTGTTAGCTGGCGGTAATTTCTCATCGTTATATGTCTCGGTTTCGTAATGTTTCTCTTTGCCTTTGCACTCACAGCAAAGCCTGATTGAACCATCGTCCATACCTAATTCATTACAACATTGGTCACAAGTGAGGTTTGAGTCTTGCTCCTCTTTTGCAAGCTCGTAACCTGCTTGCCAAGCCTCCAGCGCCAACTGCACAGTATTTAGTAAATACTTGCCATTATCATCCTTGCAAAGATTATTCTCACCAGTGCTCAAGAGCCATTTTTCAAACTTTTCCATTATCCACCACCTGTTAAATAAGCCGCTATAAGCCTTGTTGATTTAGCCAATAAGTTATATTTTTCAATATCATCTAACCCTGTTTTCTTAACTAGAAATTCGTTGTTGTCATAAATAAACAACATCACGCCCTTGCTTGATTGGTCATTACCGTCATGCTCGGTAACAGTGATTGAGTACTTAAGTTTTTTATCAGTCATCAATGCACCTCTGATTGATTATTTTGGGCTATTTCATCCCTGAGTATAGATAACCTTTCTATAGCCATTTGAATAATAGTTGCTGTAAATTCAGCGTCATTAGTTTCGTCTATCACGTTATTAACGTCATAGCTGAACCCTTTAATTGTTACCTCGCTATCTGTCGCTTCCTCCTTGGTTACGATAGTTAACACCTTTTGATCATTTAGTATCTCTGCATTATTAAAACTGACTTCAATTTTTAAACCGAGGGGACTTGATTTTTTCTGACCCATAATATTTCCTCTTTAACTTTGGTACCACGATACGCACTAATCCTTGACGATTTAGTGAACTTATCAAAGTCACGCAATAAATCGCTGTACAATTCAGATTCATAGCCACTTATAACAACGTGACCTTTTAATGATTGAACTAACTGCAGTAACTCGACATGCTCTGATTCAGTCATCTCACAGTCGTATCTGCGGTTACTCATGACCCTAGTCGAATGCAAATAGGGTGGGTCTAGGTAATGCAAGGTTTCTGACGTATCGTGTTTTTTGATTACATCGATAGCGTTTTTGTTCTCAATAATTACTCCTTGAAATCTTTCGGCTACAGCCTGAAAATTACTAGGAAACCTCGCCCACAAATGAGCTGGTGTTGCATACTCTCGCTTACTGTCACATCTAAAACCTGATGCGCCTTTACTGCCACTTGCACTACCAAAACCCATGCAAGCGCGAATCACGAATCTTCTGGCCAATTCGATTGGCTCGTCCGTGTCATCGTAGGCCTGTGAAAATTCAGTTCGTGAGTAAGGAGTCAAAGCGCATAATTCAGCTAATTTATTGCGACTATCCTCATCACGTAGTACCCGAAAGAAGTTGACTACATCAAAAGACAAGTCGTTATACACCTCAGAATATGAGCGCTCTTTTTGAAGTAAAACATTAGCAGCGCCGCCAAACGGCTCAACATAAACGCGATGTTCTGGGAAATGACTTATAATCCACTTCGCAAGCCGAAACTTGCCTCCGTGATATCTGACTGCAGGGTGCTTCATACCAACTCCAAATTTCAGGCATAAAAAAAGCCCATAAGGGCATACGGTTAGCGTGTAAATTAAAGTTTAACGCTAGGGCGGTTAGAGTTGTTCCTCAAATGAACGGTATTCTAGTGCGTCAGGGCAATCTTTCTTCAATAAATTTTCATAAGAATAAAAATTTGAATGATAAAGTTCGTCTTCGTCTCTATAGATCGCATAGTAATAAGTCTTGGTTTTGATTTCTTCGAGTTTTAAGTAAGAAGACGGAAGAACCTCCTTGTAAGTATCGCTGAGAATTACTGCAGAAGAATAATTGTAACCAATGAATCTACCGTGAGCATTACTATCAGTCCTAGATATAATTATATCCCCATTTTCAAACTTACCTTGCGTATCAATTTTTCGGTATTTCTTACCGTTAATTTCGATTATTTCCATTTCTTCCTCTTTTTTCTTTAAGAATAGGTGGGTTAGGTTTATGAATCCATCTTCTTTTGAATAATCATCTTTAGAACTCCAAGACCAATTTTCTCCTCGCACTCCATATACTATATTATTTACAGTTAATTCCTTGATAGATAATGTGCATGGTCTATGCGCATCAGGTCTAATGTGTTTAGATATTGTTTTCTCTACTAAATCACTATCAACATCACCACTGATTTCAACAAACCACTTTTCAGGCAAATTGTCGAGGGTGTATTCTGGTTGTTTTAAGAATAAGTGGGTTACGTTTTCTAAGTTTTTGACGTATTCAAAATAATCTGTACAACGAAGACACGTATCAGATATAACGCCGTAATACTTACAAATCTTATCCACTCCATTTTCATGATAAAATTCATATTCTTTATTTAAAGCCTTATTTAACTTATCTAAATCAATGTCATCTTTATTTTCTGGTAATTCAACATACCAACCGTTTTTTGGTAAATTGTCGAGCTTGTATTCCTCCACTTTCAGTAGCTCAAATACTTCTTCTCGTTTGAGAATTGTTGTTGCGTGGTCGGTTGCTAGAGCTGCATTACCGATAACCTCAAAACTCACATAGTTAACCCACTTGTCATCTCGAAAATAAATTATTGACATAGGTTGTATTTCGTACGCATAAATTGTTGAGTCACTATTTTGCGCCACTGCGTGTAGGCGTTCATTTCTAGTTAAAGTAGCATATACAGCTTGCTTATCCTCTTTACTTAAATTTCTTATTGTTTCACGTAAATTCATATTGTTACCCCTGTTGATTTAATTTTGCGCACGCCTGTTTTGGCGAGCGCAAATATTGACTGTTAAACTGGAATGTCATCATCTTGCATAGCGTTCTGCAAGTCAGCCTTTTGCAATTGGTATGCTTCAGTTGCCTTGTCTAAATGCTCTTGCGAATTAGCGAAATACTTAGCAACTGTTTTCTTGTAGATATCATCCAATTCAGGAATCTTACCGATTTTTGAAATGTACTCGATAAAAGAAGCTAATTTTTCTTCAAGGTTGATTTCTTGGCTTTGGCTTTTTTCAGGTTCCACAACTTCAGTAAATTGGGCATCTTGTACATCACCTTTCAAGATATCATCGACATTTTTTGATTTGGTTTGCGTTGGCTTAGCGGTGACAACTGTTTCCATACTATGGATTTCACCCTCCATTTCCTCAGCAGTTGGTTGCTGACCAATCTCTGGCCATGCCTTCCTAAGCGCTTGGGCTTCTGCACACTTAGCTAATTGAGCATAAGGGCGCTTTCTCCACATAGAATTAGGCGCTAAACTATCTCGTTTCTGAACAGCGTAATTTTCTTTCCAATATTCAGTAGCGCTAAACTCCGCTATTGAGTTATCAGGCATTTTTTTACGAACTGTGTACTTACAATATTTCGGATACGTAACTTCTACCCCTCCCAAATTTTCTGTTACATCAGGGCCGAATATTGGTTCATCTGCACCTGCATAGTTACCTGAGCGGTCTGCTTGTATTCTGTACATTCCAATACCAGGCATTACAACATCTCGCCAAACATTTTGACCTGTTTTCGAGTCTTTAACGCTCATTGGCACCAAATGAACAGGTTTTAGCATTGGATCCAATTCCCTTGCTCGACAATAGTCAAGAGCCATGACGATTGAATCATCACTAGCGCCAGGATAAATACTATTTTTCATTGCTGACCAAACGTTTTCATTAAAACCCATTTCAATTACTGCTTGAGGCATTACTGCTACCTGTGTATTTTTACTCATATTTTCTCCTAGCCGAATAAGGCATTTGTAGTTCTTCAATATCAAACCAAGCATTACTTTGCTTAGCTTCCGCTAAAGTTCTTAAGTTTTGACGCCACAGCATTGAGCCTGCGTCTTTCCAATCTTGCTCAAGTTCAAATACTCGAACAGGGTATTTACCGCCATTAATGGTTTCACTGACAGCCAAAAAAACAAATCTCGGCCATTCTCCAAAGGTTTGAAAGTAACCGTGCGAGTAGTAAGCGTCTTGGACGTGATAGCGATAATCTTCAACGCTGTACATGAATTTATCCATGTCAGCCGTTTTTTTAACATCTAGTATGATGTTTGCGCCTGATATGTCTTTATCCATTTTTGCTTTACACAGTTCGCCTGTTTCATCATCGTGCCAATAGATTGCTCTTTCACTTTTGCCTTGAGCTTCTAACAGCTTCCTTGCGACAGGGTGAGCAAAAGCTGAATCACGCATCAGCATTAACTTATGATGTTCTTCGTGAGTCATTATCGTGATGCCAGCAGCTTGATTTTCCTTGATGAATTTAGCTTCTTCCTCTCGACCTGCCTTTGTCATTCGATTAACTTTTGGCGCAAAAACGAATCTACTTTCAAACTCGTCAGGTTCAAGTAACAGGCAGTGCAAAGCGGTACCCATATCGAACGCTTTCAAGCGGTCAAGATCAACAGGCGCTTTCTTGTTCCAAAGATAGACGCTTGGGGATACAGCAATCAAATCTAACTGCGACTTGGATATTCCCTCACTTGCGTGGTATTCCTCGTTGCTAAGATTGTCATAGATACCTGTTTTCATTATCTGACTCCCACCTATCAATAAGAAATTCATCGCGTTGAATCTTTAAATCACGCTCGGCTTTAAAATCTGAAATCTGAATCATCAAATCATCATAGAGTTTCTTAATTTCATCTGGGTAGGTATCCAAAGATTCACCCAAAGCCGATTCGATAGCTTGATTTAAATTAGCCCATATTTTTTCAGCGTTTTTCTCAATGATTTGCTCGTCATCAAGCGCTTTAACTTTCATCAACATTTAGCCTCCTGAATTAAACATTCAGGCTCTGAAAAACCTGATTTTTGAATCGTCTCAACAACAGTTCTGACTCTGCAGATGATGTAATCACCTGCGTTTAAAGCGTGATAAAAGGTTGCAAACTTCGCTTTATCGTAGACAATAATCATAACAGCACCTCGATTGCTAGATAGATAGCTATTCCCCAAGCGATAACTCCAATTGCACCTACAACATAACAAGCCATTTTTTCTGCTTTGGTCATAGTGTCAATCCTCTGTGATGCCAATAGGTTTCAAACATTTTCTTGAATCCATCTTTGGTATCTTCAAATGTGTAACAGTGATTACCTAAATCTAAAAACAAAAAACTCCCTACTCGAATAAATTTCATATGAACTCCTAGTAGTTGATGGTTACGTTAGGAATCTCACGCTTCGCCATAGCTTTAAGAACAACAGTTGCAATTTCACTATCAAGACCTAACTCTTCAAGTTTAGCTATGATTGCTCGGTTGATAGTGCGTTGGTGTTCAATATTCGCCTTGCGAGCCTCTTCTTCGGCTTTTGCCTTAGCCTCAGCATCTAAACGAGCTTTTTCTTTAGCCTCGTTTTCAGCATTGATTCGAGCAATTTCGGCTTGCTTTTCTTCTTCCGCTTTAGCTAATGCTTCAGCTTTTTCTTTTTCAGCTTGTTCTTTGGCTCTTATCGCTTCCAATTCAGCATTTTTCGCTTGTTGGATAGCCAACTGAGCCTGATATTCCGCTTCTGCCTTTGCTTTCTCTTCAAGCTCACGCTGAAGTTTCTCGTTTGCTTCTTTTTTCTCTTGCTCGGCTTTGATTCTTGCCTTTTCACGTTCCATGTCGAATTCGGCATTCATGATTAGTGCTTCGCGGTGGTCAAGCTCAATTTGCTTGGCTAGCTCCTCAGCCTTTTTCTTTGCTTTCTTTTCATCTGCAATGCGCTTTTCCTCAGCTTCAATTTTAGCTAGTGGCTTGTAAAGCTCCTCATAAAAAGCATTTAATTGAGCTTCAATCCAGTTATTGGTTGCTACCATCTGGTTTGGAAGTTCTTTTAATCGCCTTGTTTCTTCTTTGCGCATTTCAGTAAGGCGTGAGTTAGCAGTCTTAATTTTCTTAATTTCTGCTTTGAATGTTTTGCGCTTATTATCTGTCGATAAATCATCATCCAATCCCTTATAATGGGATTTGATTTGGTCAATAATTAACTGAGCCTCGTTCTCTTTATTCACGAATACGTCAAGCACAGTCTTCTTAGGTGGCAGTGCGATTAAGGTTTGAATAACATCAACCTCAGTAGTTTCAATTTCTTCTTTCTCAATAGTTTCAGTAGTCATAATTTGCTCCAATAAAAAAGCCCTCACTAGGAGGGCTGTTAGTCAATTTGATTGTTTGGATTGGTCGTATAGGTTGATTGCGTGCGCTATCGCATAGCAACACCATATGTAGTAGTACTTAAACTCATAAAAATCAGGCAAGTCACATAAGTCATAATCTAAATCTTGCAACTCCCTGTAAAACTCATGCTCCTCTTCCGCTTTCAAAAGGTTTTCAAAGTCCTCATGAATTTTTCTGATGGCATCTTTATCTCTACCTGCTTCAGTAATTCTTTCTCTTTTGAGTTCTCTTGCATACTTTTTGGCTTCATCTATACTGAACTCTTTGAATATTCCTTCTGCGTCACGATAGTGCATGCCAGCTTGAAGTTTTTCAGCATAATATTGCAGACATACTCCCAAATCTTTATCTCTAAAGAACTGAAACATGTCCTCAATGCGACTAAAAGTGAAACAACCCATGTCGCCACTGATGCAAAGATAATCTGGCCAAGTTGTTATTTGGTACCACTGATTTGATGTTTTAGGGTTGCGAACTTTCAAATGGCGATATAATCCGTTATCAAGCAGAACTTCAAGTTTATGTTCTGCTACATTACTCAAAAAACTTTCTTTTGTTACTTTACCCATGCTAACCTCGAATTTTAGGCGAAAAAAAACCGCCTCTAGGGCGGTCGTGTTTAATTATGCAAATGCGACTTTTCTATACCAACCTAAGCGATTTATCTCGTTGGCATTAATGATGTGATTTGGAATAGGGCGATCACTTTTAATTCTCGCCTCTGGTTTAACTGTGTCTCTTAACTGCAATTCAGAGAGTGAAACGGCTTTCTCGACCTTGTTCACTACAGTGCCGCACTTGTGTTTGAATAGTGCCTCTGCTTTCTTTGCGTCACGCTTTAAGCGTGCTTTTGATTTTAGTTTCATTCTAACTCCGCTTCTAATACTTGTTCAATTGCCTCACGAATTAACTCACAAACCGTCTCGTCATCATCAGATAAAGCAGAACTCAACTCAATCTTGCAAGTTTCTAAAAAAGCATCTTTGATAGCCTTTATATCTTCATTACTATAATTTTTCACATAAGCTAGCTCTATCATGCAAGCCAAATCCGATAGTGATTTACTCTCTAAATCATTTAATTCCATAAATCCCCCCTAGTTTGACGCACATCTAACAAATGACTCAACCTCAGCAAGAATCTCTTCTGGTTCAGCGTCTGTGATGATAAATTCATGAACTGCATAGTTAGAGTCTTGTGTAACTGCTGAAAGCGCATTTAAACCCCAACCCCACACTAAAGATTCGTAAGCATCCGAGGAACGCATCTAGAGTAAGCCTATAAATTCACTAAAATAAGCATAGTTTCAACCAATCGAGGATTATGCTTTATGAGAAAATACACAATACAAGAAAAAATCGCGCATTTAGAAGCACGCGCAGCCTCTGGGCTTAAAATGGCGGATTATGCTGCTTTGCATAATATCAATTTTAACTCCTTTAGATGTTGGTCTTATTACGTAAAAAAGGCCTTATCTGCTAAATCTATTAACTCTATACAAGAAACATCTGTACATGCCACGGATGTGATTGAAGATGAAATCATCAATAGTGCGTCCAAAATTGATACTTCTACTACGCCAGTATCACAAAGTGCGCCACTGAGAGCCACGCTTGTGCCTGTTAAAGTCCTAGAACCTAATCGAAAAGTGTTATCCCAAACTCACAAGGA